>JBKJMP010000059.1:0-7725 GCA_046596395.1 Gemmatimonadaceae bacterium | reverse complement strand
CCAGATCCGCTTTCGCGAAGGACTCTCGACGCAGACAGACCTGATTCAGTCGCGGCTGCTCCTGGAGCAGGCCGCGGCGAACCAGGCGCAGTCGGCGCGCGACCTTGCCGTCGCGCGAGCGCGCGTGACCCTGCTCCGCGACCTGCCCATCAACACGGCAGCCCTCGGCGCCGCGGCGCAGCGGGCCACCCAGCAGCAACCGCAGCAACAACAACCATCGCAGCAACAGCGTACACAATCCACCGCGGCCGGAACTGCTGGCGCGGGACAATCTGGGAGCACCACGCCATGATCGAACGTCACTCCGCCCGCATGCCCCGTTTGGCCGCGCTGCTCGCCCTGTCCGCTGCGCTCTCCACCACGGCATGCGACAAGACCGACGCCGCGAACGCGGAGACAACGAAGGTCGAGACGATGCTCGTCGGCCCCGAGAACGTCGCCGTCGTGAAGGCCGAGCAGATCAAGTCGGGTCCGGCGATCTCCGGGTCGCTCACCCCGCTGAATTCCGCCACGATTCGCGCCGAGATGTCGGGCGCGGTGTTGCGGACGTTTGCCGAAGCCGGCCAGGGCGTGCGGTCCGGACAGCAGCTCGCGCAGCTCGACGCGAACGTCCTCCGCGACCAGGCGCTCTCCGCGCGGTCGGCCGTCACCACCGCGTCGAGCAGTGCCGACATCGCACTGAAGGACCTCAATCGCGCAGAGACGCTCGAGAAGGCGGGTGCCATCGCCCCGCGCGAGGTCGAGCGCGCGCGCAATGCGCTCCTGGGCGCGCAGACGCAGCTCACGACCGCTCGCGCCCAGCTCGCGAACGTGCAGCAGATGTTGAACAAGGCGTCGGTGCAGGCGCCGTTCACCGGCGTCGTGTCCGAGCGACACGTGAACGCGGGTGATGTCGTCACGCCCGGCACCGCGCTGTACACCGTCGTGGACCCGGGGAGCATGCAGCTCGAGGCCAGCGTCCCGGCCGACCAGCTCAGCCAGGTGCGCGTGGGGATGCCGGTGGACTTTCGCGTGAACGGCTACCCGAACCGCGCGTTCACTGGCCGCATCACGCGCGTGAACCCATCCGCTGACCCCATCACGCGCCAGGTGAAGATCGCGGCGGCGATCCCGAACGCGGGCAACACGCTCGTCGGCGGATTGTTCGCCGAGGGGCGCGTGAGCACGGAGTCGAAGGTGGCACCGATGGTGTCGCGCAACGCGATCGACGAGCGCGGCCTGCGCCCATCCGCGATGCGATTGAAGGGAGGCAAGGTCGAGCAGGTCGATGTGACGCTCGGCATTCGCGACGCCGCGGCAGAGACGGTGGAGATCCTGAGCGGCCTGGCCGCGGGAGATACCGTGCTGCTTGGCGCGGCGCGCGGGATTTCGGCCGGGACGCCCGTGCAGGTGTCGGCGCCAGCAGATGCGAAGAAGCCGTAACCCATACATATCCGCCCATGTTCATCTCCGATTTCGCCATCAAGAAGCCGTTGATCACCGTCGTCGCCATGGTCACGCTCGCCGTGTTCGGTCTCTTCGCGCTCTTCAAATTGAAGACCGACGAGTTCCCCGACGTCGCGCCGCCGGTGGTCACCATCGGCATTCCGTATCCGGGTGCCTCGCCCGATGGCGTCGAGAAGGAGATCCTCGACCCCATCGAGGAGCAGATCTCGTGGATCAGCGGCGTGAAGCACGTGAACGGCTCGGCGTATGACGGCTTCGCGTTCATCTTCGTCGAGTTCGAGTTCTCGAAGGACCTCGCGGAGGCCACGCAGGACCTGCGTGACGCGATCTCGGCCAAGCGCGCCGACCTGCCGGCCGAGATGAAGGAGCCGATCATCAAGAAGTTCAACGATACGGATCGTCCGATCGTGTCGTTGGCGCTGTCGAGTACCACGTTGAGCCAGGCGGAGCTGACGCGACTCGCCGACCCCACCATCACGCGCGAGCTACGCTCGCTGTCCGGCGTGGCGGAGGTGGCGGTGAGCGGGACCATCGAGCGCGAGCTGACAGTGGAGATCGATCCGTCGCGCATGCAGAGCGCGGGGGTGAGTGTCTCGCAGATCGTGCAGGCGCTCCAGCTCCAGAACCTCGCCGCACCGGTGGGGCGCGTGACGGGATCGATGGATGAGCGATCGATTCGTCTCGCGGGGCGGCTCGAGAATCCGCAGGAGTTCAAGCAGCTCGTTGTCTCCGAGCGGAATGGCATCATCACGCGGTTGGGTGATGTGGCCGACGTCCGCGACGGGACGGAGGAACCACGCACGCTCGCCCTGTTCAACGACCAGGACGCCGTCGGCATCGACATCAAGAAGTCGAAGGGCTATAGCACCACCGACGTGAGCGACAAGATCCGCGAGCGCGTTGCGGCCCTCCAGTCGTCGCTGCCGGCCGGAACGAAGCTCGAGCTCGTGCGCGATGCGGGCACGCGCGTGGATGCTGCCGTGAGCAATGTGCAGACGGCGCTGCTCGAGGGTGCGTTCCTCACCGTCCTCGTGGTGTTCCTGTTCCTCAACTCGTGGCGGTCCACCGTCATCACCGGCCTGGCGCTGCCGGTCTCGGTGCTCGCGGGGTTCATCGCCGTCTGGGTGATGGGCTTCAAGCTCGAGACGATGTCGCTACTCGGCCTGTCGCTCGCAATCGGCATATTGATCGACGACGCCATCGTGGTGCGCGAGAACATCGTGCGACACGTCGAGATGGGAAAGGACCACTATCAGGCGTCGATGGAGGGCACCGACGAGATCGGACTCGCCGTCGCCGCCACCACGTTCTCGATCCTCGCGGTGTTCATCCCCATCGGGTTCATGCCCGGCGTGGGTGGCCAGTGGTTCAAGCCGTTCGCACTGACGATTGCCGCCGCTGTCGCCGTCTCGCTGCTCGTCTCCTTCTCGCTCGACCCGATGCTGTCGGCCTACTGGCCTGACCCGCACCAGACGGAGGAGCAGAAGTGGTGGATCACGCGGAAGCTCGACCGGTTCAACGCCTGGTTCAACCGGCAGGCCGAGAACTACCGCGAGGTGATCGCGTGGGCACTCGACCACCGCGCGGCGATGATGGCCCTCGCGGTCGGGACGTTCTTCGCGTCGTTCACGTTGCTCTCGGGCGGCGTATCGGCGCTGCTCGCGGCGCTGGCCGCGGTGGGCGTGGTGGTGTTCGCACTCACGAACAAGCGCCTGCCGACCCTTGCGAAGCTCGCCATCGGCGCCGCAGGCGTCGCGATGTTCGTGATGCTGCCGCGCATCGTGCCCCCGGTGCGGAAGGTTGGCGTCAGCTTCTTCCCCGAGGACGACCGCTCGCAGTTCATCATCGCGCTCGAGACACCGCCGGGATCGAACCTCCAGTACACGCGCCTCAAGGCACAGGAGGCGGCGCGCATCGCGCGGTCGCACCCCGAAGTGCTCTACACCTACACCACCCTCGGCGGCGGAACGGCCGGCGCGGTGAACGAAGGCAACATCTTCGTGGTGACCAAGCCCAAGGACGAGCGCGACGTGAGCGTCGAGCAACTGGCCTCGGTGCTCCGCGGCGACATGGAGCGCGTTGCCGGCGTCACGCTGTCCGTGTTCACGAACGACTTCAGCGGAGGCATGAAGCAGCTCCAGTTCCAGCTCCGCGGCAACGACCTTCCGGCGCTCACGCAGGCGTCCGAGCAGCTCCTCGAGATCGTGAGGACCACTCCGGGGGCCGTGGACATCGGCCTCAGCACGAAGGGGCAGAAGCCAGAGCTCGACGTGGACCTCAATCGCGGCGTGGCGGGTTCCCTCGGCATTACCGTGGGCCAGGTGGCGCAGTCGCTGCGGCCGGCGTTCGCGGGCCTCGATGTCGGCGACTGGCAGGACCCCAGCGGCGAGATGCGGAATGTGCAGGTTCGCCTCTCTCCCGAAGCGCGGCGCAACGCCGACGACTTGAGCCAGCTGCCGCTCCTCATCGTGGGGCCGAACGGCGCGCCGACGACCGTTCCGCTCGGCCAGGTCGCCACCATCAAGCCTTCGGTCGGTCCGGCGATCATCAACCACCTCGATCGCGACCTCGTCGTGAGCGTTCAGGCGAACACGTCCGGCCGCGCGACCGGTGACGTGACTGCCGACGTGATGGCGCGAGCGACGAAGCTCACCCTGCCGCCGGGGGTCGAGCTCTCGCTCGGCGGCGACGCACAGCAGCAGCAGGAAGTATTCGGCCAGATCTTCTTCGCGCTCGGCATCGCCGTGATGCTCATGTACCTGATCCTCGTCGTGCAGTTCGGGAGCTTCCTCGATCCGCTGGCGATCCTGATGTCGCTGCCGCTCTCGCTCATCGGCGTCCTGTTGTCACTGGCGATCACCGGGCACACGGTGAACCTGATGTCGCTCATCGGCGTCATCCTCCTGATGGGCATCGTGGCCAAGAATGCCATCCTGCTCATCGACTTCGCCAAGTGGGCGCGTGAGAAGGACGGCATGCCGCTGCGCGAGGCGCTCATCGAGGCGGGTGCGATTCGCCTTCGCCCGATCCTCATGACGACGTTCGCGCTGATCGCCGGCATGATTCCCGTGGCGCTCGGCGGCGGCGAGGGTGCTCAGTTCCGTGCGCCCCTCGGCGTGGCGATCATCGGCGGCGTGCTCACGAGCACCCTGCTCACGCTGCTCGTGATCCCGACCTTCTATGAAGTCATGGATGAATGGCGCAGCGCGATCTCACGCCGCTTCGGCCTTACCCCGCCCATGACCGGTGAGCACCCCGTGCCGAAGGGCGCGATGCCGGCCATGGGGGACTGACCGAGTGGCGGCTCTCCCGGGCACCGATCCCCGTGCCGTCAAGCGCGCCGACCTTCGGCGCGCTGCAATGCAGTTGGTGCTCGGCGTGGTGCTGCTCCACACCGTGGCACTCGGGGTCTACTATCTCGCCGACATCGCCCAGCGGTCGCCGCGAACGCAGACGACGTACACCACCGTCTGGACGATGTCGACCGCAGCGGTCGTTGCGCTGCTCCTGCGGCGGGTGCGCGTCATCCGCCGCAGGCGATAGTCCTACATGCCCGACCGCGAGTGGTTGTGCTCCAGCATTCCCGGGGGAATCTCCACGTCGAAGTGAGCCGCCGCAGCTCGGATGTTCACGGTCGCCTGGTCGCGTTCGATCGCCGACACGTGCGTGATGCCCTTCACTTCCACGATCGCCTCGCGCACGTGCTCCGCATCCACCAACGGCAACTCACGCTGCGCCGGAAAGGCGAAGACGTTGTCCGGGAGAGTGCGCCGCTCCCGCGGATCGAGCTTGCCGTTGTCGTTTTCGTCATACGTGCGCACCAGCGGCTGCCATGTCGTGGTCGTCATGCTGCGCTCCATGATGCTGGCGGCTCCATCGCCGCGCGTACGGGCAATCTAGGTGCCGCGTCACGGCAGTTGACAGCTTGACAAATCGGCACCTCCGCCCGTTGCGGAGCGCATGAGCGGTCGGGAGATTGCGCCGATGCCGCATTTCCCGCCGGTCATTTTCGCGATTGCCGTCGCGGTGCTCGTCGTCGCGCTCACTGCGCTCGCCCGGCGCCTTCCCGTCCCGACGCCCATTCTTCAGGTGACGGCCGGATTTCTCGTGGCATCGCTACTGCCGGGAATCACCGTCCCCGCGCTCGACCCGGACCTCGTCTTCTTCGTGTTCCTGCCGCCCATCCTCTGGTCGGCGGCGATGTTCACGTCGGTGCGCGAGTTCAAGCAGAACATCGGCGCGATCGGTACGCTCGCTGTGGGACTCGTGCTCGTGACCACGGCGGCGGTGGCGGTCACCGCGCACATGCTGCTCCCGGGAATCCCGTGGGCGGTGGCTGTCGCGCTCGGCGCGATCGTCTCGCCGCCCGACGCGGTCGCGGCGACGGCAATCGTTTCGCGCCTGCCTGTCCCGCGTCGAGTCATCACGGTACTCGAGGGCGAAAGTCTGGTGAACGACGCTTCGGCGCTCGTCGTCTACCGGACCGCCGTCGCCGCGGCGGTCACGGGCTCGTTCAGTTGGGGCGAATCGATCGTTCGCTTCTTTATCGACGCTGGCGTGGGCACGCTCGTCGGCCTGCTCGTCGCGTGGCTCATCATCCAGGTCGCGCGAACGACGAAGGACGCCCTCGCCGAAGCGCTGCTCACGATCGCCGGACCGTACGTGGCATGGGTTGCCGCGGAGACGATGCACGTGTCGGCGGTGCTCGCGTGCGTCGCTGGCGGCGTCTACCTCCAGCAGCACCTCTCCACCGCGGTCGGTCCAGCGTCGCGCGTGCAGACCCGCTACGTGTGGGATCTCGTGGTCTTCCTGCTCAACGCGGTCATCTTCCTGGTCCTCGGCTCACAGTTCGTGGTGCTCCTGGACCTGGTGCCTCGCGGGTCACTCGGCGCCATCCTGCGTACGGGGGCGATCGTGACGGCCGTCGCGATCACCGTCCGCATGCTGTGGGTGCCGCTCATCAGCATGCTGGGCCGTGTGACGTCGCCGGCACGGGTGCGCGAGGCTCCTCGGGGCAAGGCGCTCTTCCTCGTGTCGTGGACGAGCATGCGCGGGGTGATCACGCTCGCCACCGCGCTCGCGCTGCCGAACGCGCTCGCGAACGGTGATCCATTCCCGTACCGCACGGAGGTGATCCTCATCGCGATGAGCGTGATCATCCTCACCTTACTGCTACAGGGACTCTCGCTCGCACCGATTATCCGCGCCCTGCGCTTCGAGCCGGAGCACACGCACTACGCCGAGGAACGACTGGCCCGCCGCGAGGCCACGCGCCGTGGCGCCGAGGCGCTCGAGGACCTCTCGCACGAACCGTGGGTGGACCTTCGCGATGTGGATGCGCTGCGTGCCGAGGCGCGCGACCGGATGAAGATGACGGAGCAGCAGGGCGGCAGTCATGCAGGGCGACGCCGGTTGCGGCTCGCGATGATCGACGCGGAGCGCCGCATGCTCATTCGTCTCCGTAACGAAGACGCAATTTCGGATGATGTGCTTCGGGTGCTCGAGCAGGAGCTCGATCTGGAAGCAATTCGCGCCGGGGCAGGGGACGCCTGAACTGCCTTGGGCGGATTTCGCCTTGGCCAGGCTGTTTGGCCCCCCTGTCGCTCGGCAAGGGCTTTGACACGGAGAGCACGGAGGGACACGAAGGACACGGAGAAGCCCACACAGCTCAATTCAGGATGCGCTTGATGCCATCCTTCAGGACCAGCTCATGGAAATTCATGAGTAGTCCCACGCGGTGACCGCTCAGCCTGAGATAGGAAAGCAACTGCGCCCCGTGGACTTTTTGGAGCTTCGTGGCGGCCTTCAGCTCTACGACGATGGCACCGTTGACCAGCATGTCAATGCGGTAGCCAAGGTCGAGCTGAACCTCCTTGTAGATGACGGGCAGCGGCAGCTGTGTGTCTACAGTGAAGCCGCGGGAGCGTAGCTCATATGCGAGGCAGGACTCGTAGGCGCTTTCGAGGAGTCCGGGACCCAGATGTGAGTGGACCTCCATGGCGGCGCCAATGATCTCCGAGGTGATCGCGCCGGCGGGATGATCGAACAATGCCATGGGTTTCTCCGTGTCCTCCGTGTCCCTCCGTGTGCTCCGTGTTAAGGCACTTGAGAGGGGTCGGTGGGTGATGCCAGTCAGCGGAGGGGCATTGTACTACAGGCGCGTCACAGAAACGTCATTCTGCCGATGTCAATCGAATTATCCCAAAGCTATTGAGAACGATCGCTCGGTGAATTCCGGCAGCGGAGCTGCATTAGTTCTCCCTGACTGCGGGCACCCGT
>JBKJMP010000601.1:0-7684 GCA_046596395.1 Gemmatimonadaceae bacterium | reverse complement strand
CGCTGCGCTCGAGCTGCTCGCGCATCTTCTTCTGCATGTCGGCCAGGTCGCGCATCGCATCGCGTGACTGTTCGCCGTTCATCTGCTGCGACGCATTCTCCAGCTTCTGCATCTGCGCCATCATCTCTGGCGTCAGCGCCTGCTTCAAGAGGTCCTGCGCCTCGCGGAGCTGCCGCGCGAGTGACGAATCCAACGCGCCCGCCGCCTTCAACTGCTGTTCGAGCTGCTGCGTGGCCTGACGCAGCTTTTCCACGCGGTCGGCCATCGCGCGCTGGTCCTTGGCCATCGCGCGCGCTTTTTCCGCGTTCTCGAAGTTCATCGCGTTCTTCTGCTGCGCGCTCTGGTTGCCGTCCTTCGACGTCGCCGACTGGCGCGCCTGGGCGCGTGCGGCTTCATCGGCGCGCTGCGCGAGTGCCTTCTGTGCGTTCACGGCGGCCTGCGCGCTCTTCACGGCGGAATCACCGAGTGCGCGCGCCGCGCTGCGCTGCTCCTCGCTCGTCGCGCGGCGCAGCACGATCTCGCGGCTCACGCCGCGCTGTCCCCACGGCGACGCATCCACCGCTTCCGCGCGTACGACGACCGCGTCGCCGGGAGCGAGGCGGAGCGCGCCGATGTCAACCGTCGCGAGGCCGGCCCAGCTCGTGCCCGACGAGCCGGCCAGCGACTGGATCATCGGCGCGGCGTCGTTGGTGCCCGCGCGCGTGACGCGGAGCGAAATCGCTGCCACGCCGTGATCGTCCGACACCTGAAGCGCCAGCGACACCGGCTCGCCCGAGACGAGCAGCGTATCCGCGCTCGGCTCCGCGATCATCACGCGAGGCGCCGAGTCAGCGACCACGTCGATCTCGAGCGGATCGGGGAGGTCGGGAACGAGACCGCCGGGACCGCGCGCTGCCCAGGCCAGCCGCACGGAGCGCTCGGGGGTGAACTTCCCGCTGAACGACTGCCCGGAGGTGCCGAGCATCAGCCGCGCACCCGCAGGATCGACGAGCGCGACGTCGCTGAGGGCAACGGATGCGCGCCCACTCACCGTCAGCATGCTCCCGCGTGGCAGGTGCAGGGGCTCGCCGACCGGAAGCGACTCGTCGGCGCGGCCGAGGTAGCTCGGGTAGTGCACGTTGAGCGTGAGGGCGCCGACGAACGGACGATCCGCCGCGGTGACGACGACGCTGTCGCTCGTCGCACGACCGTCGGTGGCGATCAGGCGAAGGTCGCCACGCAACGTCTCCATCGACCAAGCACCGGTTCCAGTGGCCGGATCGATGGCAACGGTGTCGGTACGCCAGGCGTCGCCCGTCTGGCGGACGTCGAGGTACAGGACGCGACGGCCCGGCGCGTGAAGCGTGAGGCGCAGCGGGGAGCCGCGCAACAGTTCGCGCGGTGCACCGGCGATGCGCGGCGCTGCCAGTAGTTGTCCGCGCCATGCGTCGATCGGGTGAAGGACGGCGCGCACGCCATCACCGAAGAGCGGGCTCGCCGTGAGCAGCACCAGGATGCCGGCCGCCGCAGCCGCACTCCCGATAATCGTCCGGCGCGAGCTGTCCTTGCGCATTGCCGGTGCGAGCGGCGTGCCGACGGGCAGCGTATCACGCACGCGGCGCGACGCATGCTCGGCCAGCGCCCCCTGTCCTTCCAGCTCGAGGACACCAACGAGCATTCCGCGGCGCATGCCCTGCTCCGCCTCGATCGCAAGTGCGACATCACGCCGCGAGCTTCCGCGAAGCATCCGCTGACGCGTGCGCCAGGCGAGAGCCGCCACGACGACTGCAATGACGATCCACACGACGAGCGGTAGCCCGCGCGGAAGCGTCAACCAGCGCGCGCGGCCCAGGAGCGCGGCGCCGATCGCCAGGAGCACCGCGGTCGATGCCGCGCCGAGCAGCACCCCGGATGCGATCTCCGCCCGGCGCAGGTGACTTCTCTCCCGGTCGACCAGCGTGCGGATCGTCATGGCGTTGGGCGGCTGGTGACGGCGTAGACGAACAGGTTCACACCCATGCGAAGGGCAGCTTCGCGCTGGGCCGGCGTATCCTTGTACGTCTCGGGATCTTCCCACCCGTTCCCGAGGTCGGTCTCGTACGAGTAGAACACGGCAAGGCGGTCACCAAGGAAGATACCGAATCCTCGCGGCGGCTTGCCGTCGTGTTCGTGTACTTTTGGCAAACCTTTCGGGAAATCGTAGACCGCGTGGTAGATCGGATGGGTGAGCGGCACGTCCACGAGCTCGCGATCGGGGAACACGCGCTTCATCTCGCGACGGAAGCTCTCGTCGAGCCCGTAGTTGTCGTCGGCATGGAGGAACCCGCCGCGCATCAGGTACTCGCGCAGCCGGGCGACCTCCGCCTCCGTGAACTTCACGTTGCCGTGCCCCGTCATGTGCAGGAACGGAAAGTCCCACAGCCGCTCGTCGCCGAGCGTGATGCGCGCCTCGATCTTCTCCACGGGGAGGGACGTCCGCTCGCGGATCGCGGCGAGCAGGTTGGGAAGGCTGGACGGATTCGCATACCAGTCACCACCGCCGTCATACTGCAGGCGCGCGACGGTCAGTCGTGGCGCAGTACGCGCCCCAGCCACCGGGACCAGCAGGAGCGCAACGATCGCCGCTCGCCGCAGCCGCGTCAGGACCGCCGACGTCATTCGTGCGCCAGCCTGTACGCGACGTTCCGGGCGGAGCCCAACTCGGACGTAAGGGCGGCCGCGATGTCGCGGGCCGACATGCCCTCGGCACGCAGCTCCGCCGCGCGCGCACGCAACGCGTCTTCAGTGGGACCTTCGGGGGCGACGGCTCCTTCAAGCACGATCACGATCTCTCCGCGGGGTGGTGCACCGAGGTAGTACGCCGCAAGCGTCGCGACCGTTCCCCTTCGCAGCTCCTCGTGTTGCTTGGTCAACTCGCGGGCGACCACCGTTGCCCGCTCCCCCGCACCGAGCGCCGCGAGCTCGGCCAGCGTCTCGGCCACACGGGCCGGGGACTCGTAGAGCACCGCGGCGTGCCGAAGGCGCACGATCTCGTCCAGCGATGCGCGGCGCGCCCCTCCCTTTCTCGGGAGGAATCCGTAGAAGGTGAACCGGTCGAGGTCGAGTCCCGATGCGACGAGCGCGGAGAGCAGCGCGGACGCCCCGGGGATCGGGCAGATGACGACCTCAGCGTCCACAGCCGCGCGCACGAGCCGGCTCCCTGGATCCGAGAGCAGTGGAGTTCCAGCATCCGAGATCAGGGCGAAGCTCTCCCCCGCAGCCAGCCTGGCGACGAGCCGCGGGACCGTCTTCGCCTCGTTGTGCTCGTGATAGGCGATCATCGGCGTCTCGATGGCATACCGGTCGAACAAGTGGCGCGAGTGTCGCGTGTCCTCAGCGAGCACTGCCGCGACGGTCTTCAGCACCTCGACGGCGCGGAAAGAAAAATCCCCCATGTTTCCAATGGGGGTGCTCACGATGTACAGCGTTCCCGCCCCCTCCGCAGTCACGCCAGCTTCCACGACAGGCGGTCGAAGAGTCCCGCGGACTGGAAGAGGTGCCGCCGGTCATGCGTTAGCTCGCGCAGCAACTGCTCCGGGCCATGTCCCTCCTGGTCGGACGCGGTCCAGAGGATCTCGTTGATCAGCGCCGCTATTGCCGCGGTCAGCGCCGTGGCGTCTGCCACGACGGGACGCGGGGTGCGGCCGTTGAACGAGAAGCCTTCGAGTGGAGGGTGGGTGGCCGCAAGCGTGTGTCGCGCGTGCTCCGCGATCGCCGGCGCACTCTCGCGCCCGTCTGCGACGAGTCGAAGGACGAGCGAGGTCGCGAGGTCGCGGTATGCGTGCACGAGGCCCGTCTGCGCCTGCACGGGCAGCGGCGCGGGCATCGGCCAGTGACGCACCGTTACGTGAAGGGCGCGCCGGTCCCGCTCGAAGAGGCGCCCAACGCGTTCGACCATCGTGCCCTTCGAAGTGCCGGCGAGAAATCCCGCGTACACCGCGCCGTTCTTGAACAGCAGATAGTTCACCTCGCCTTCCGCAGCGATCTCGACGACGCCGTCGAACGTCGTCGCCATCAGGTACGGAAAGAGTGCCTTTGGGTCGGTCGAGCGCAGCTCGGCTGGCCATGCCACCGGCGGATTCGTCTGCGACGAGAACATGCACGAGAGCTGCTCGTCATCCGCCTCGTGGAAGCAGATCTCGCCGTACTCGGGCTCGGCCGGGACCTTCTCGATCGCGGCGCCGATGGCAATGGGGTGAAACTCCTTGCCATCATGGAGGCAGGCATTCACGAGTTCGCCGCGCTGGAGATAGAGCACGAGGAACTCCTCTGGCAGCCAGATTGCCACGTAGCCCGAAACCCGCGCGGAGCGGTCTCGCTTCGCGTCGGTGAGCAGGTTTCGGAGGTGGACGTACGCCAAGCGCGTTCGCGGCAGGAGGACGCGCGTATGCGGATAGCGCAGGCCGGCGACGGTGGCAGGCATCAGCGAGGAGAAAGGGCCGGCCCGACGATGGTCGAGCCGGCCCCAATGTGTCCCCGGGTACGCGTGGGTGCAACGGCGGAGCCGCCGCCAACGCGCCTCAGGCGACGTGCTGCTTGAGCTTCGCTTCGATCGCCGGCTTCGGTACGGCCCCGACGATCTGATCCACGACCTTGCCATCCTTGAAGAAAAGGAGCATGGGAATCGATCGAACGTTGAATCGAGTCGCGGTCTTGATGTTGGCGTCCACGTCGAGCTTCGTCACCTTCACGGAGCCAGCATAGTCCAGCGCGAGCTGGTCCAGGATCGGTGCGATCATGCGGCACGGTCCGCACCAGGTCGCCCAGAAATCCACCACCGTGAGCCCCGCTGCCTGCTCGACTTCCTGATCGAAGTTCTCGTCCGTCACAACCTGTGCGTTCGACATCCCTCACACTCTCCCAGCGGTCGCGTGCCGCGCCGCCCCAAGAATTAGTATTACCGCCGGAGCCCTTCCAACGAGTCCACATGACCGACCTTCCCCGCCGCCCCACTCGCATTGCCCACGTGGGCATCGCAGTGGAAACCCTCGACCAGATACTCCCCTTCTATCGCGACATCCTCGGCATGCCCGAGGTGCCCCTCGACGATGCCGATGGCGCGCGCATCGCCGGCGTGCAGGCGGGAGAGTCGCTCGTCGAGCTGTTGCAGGCCAACTCCCCTGACACTCCTATTGGCAAGTTCGTCGCCAAGCGCGGACCCGGTATTCATCACATCTGCTTTGCCGTCGACGATCTCGACGGCGCCCTGGAGCGCTGCCGCGCGGCTGGCGTGCGTCTCATCGACGCCACGCCGCGCCTCGGTGCGGAAGGTAAGCGCATTGCTTTCCTGCATCCCGGCTCCACCGCAGGGGTCCTCGTCGAGCTCAGCGAATTCTAGCGACGAGCATGCGACTACTTCGCCGAACAGAACTCCTTCATGGGATCCGGATTGGCATAGCGCATGTACCAGCGATCGCCGCCCTTCGCCGTGAAGAAGTCCGTGACACGAGAGAGAGTTCCCCGCCGGAGCTCGACCTGGAAGACCCGCTCTCCGTCCACGGCTGGCGATTCGCCAAGCACGCGGAAGGAGTCGTGCTTGAAGCAGCGGATGAGGATCAACTCACGCTGCTCCATCTCCTGGCGCGAGAAGATCTTGCTATCGCGGACGGGACCGTTCTTGTCTCCCCAGATCCCGGACATGGCCTGCAGGTCGCCGGCGCGCACGGACGCAAGAAAGCCGTCCACCGCGAGACGCGGCGTCACCGCTCCCGGACCTGCGGGGTCCGCTACCGTCACAGGCATCGGTACCGTCACGGGAGCTTCGCTCGTCCGCGACTGGCAGGCGCCTGCAAACAGCAGACCGATCAGCAGCAGCTTTCTCACTCGTGGTCTCCTCGGGGAATGAAGCGAACCTAACGTGTCCTTCCTTGGCACGGCAACCTGATCTGCGTGACTCTCATGACGACACCACGGCAGCGCCTGTACATCAACATCGATCACATCGCCACCATCCGGCAGGCACGCCGCGGCATGGAACCGGTGCCGGCCGATGCGGTGTCGGTCTGCGAGCGCGCCGGCGCGGACGGCATCACGGCCCACCTGCGCGAGGACCGTCGGCACATCCAGGACGCCGACATCGACGCGATCGCCTCGATGGTCACGACCGTCTTCAACCTCGAGATCGCGTGCACCGACGAGATGGTCGCCCTCGCCGAGCGCCTGCGGCCCCATCAGGTCACCCTCGTACCCGAGAAGCGCGAGGAGATCACGACGGAAGGAGGACTCGACCTCACCGTGGGTCCGGAGAAGCTCCGCGCGGCGATCTCCCGGCTCCGGAGCGCGCACATCCGCACCAGCCTCTTCATCGATGCAGACGATGAGAGCATCTCGCGCTCCCGCGACCTCGGCGCCGAGGCGATCGAGCTGCACACCGGACGCTACGCTCACGAGGGTGGAGCGCTCGCTCCGCTGCGGGCGCTTCGAGAGGGAGCCGCGTTGGCCGCCTCGATGGGCCTCGCTGTGCACGCCGGCCACGGTCTCACCACCGACAACGTCGGCCTCGTTTCAGCCATTCCTGAGATCGAAGAGCTCAATATCGGGCATCACGTAGTATCGCGTGCGGTCTTCGTCGGGTTGGTGACGGCGGTCACCGAGCTGCGCGCGGCGATGGACGCGGCGCGCGGGCGCACCTAACTTCGTGGCACACCGTAGGATCACCAGCCTGGAGTGGGCATGACCGCCCCAACCCCCGTCGGGTTTCTCGATTTCTTCATCCTCGAAGCGAGCGACTACGTCGAGCAGCTGGATGGGCTGCTCGATGCTGGTGGCGCCGCCGGACCGGATACCGATTCACTTCAGCGCGTTGCGCGGGCGCTCCGTGGCAGCGCCACGATGGCGAAGCTCGGAACTTTTTCCGAGTTGGCCGGCGGGGTCGAGCGTGTCGCGCGCGCCCTTCGCGAGGATGCCCTCCAGTGGGACAGCTCCCTTTCGGCGGTGATCGTCGCCGCGGTGGACGAGTGCAAGCTGCTGCTCCGAAACGTGCGCTCGTGGGGCCAGGTGGAGGAAGCGCGCGCTCGCGCACGCATCGCGGAGCTGACGGGATATGCGGCGGTGCGAGCGCCGACGCCGCTCGCGTCCCCAACGCTCCAGGGGCACGACAGCTACCTCGCGACCGAAGCGTCGAACATCGGCGCGGGCCTCGAGCTGCTCGCGACGCGTCCGACCGACCGCGAGTCGGCCACGAACGTGCTCCGGCGGGTGCGCGCGCTGCGCGGCATCGCCAGCGTAAAGGACCACCCTGCACTCGCGGACGTGCTGGAGGCGGCCGAGCAGGCCGCGCACCCGCTGGAGCAGGGAGCGCCATTACTGAATGCAGAACGCGTCTCGCTGCTCCAGGCGGCAGCGACCGTACTGCGTGGCGTCGCCTCGGCGATCCGGACTGGCGAAGTAACGGAAGCGGCGCAACCCGACCTCGCCCAATTTACGGCGGCGCTCGAGGCCATGGAGGAGCGCGCCGTTGGCACCGATCGCGTGATTCCGATCTCCGACCTGTTCTATCGCGATGGCGGCCCGACGGTCGTGGAGACCTCGCCAAACCCACCAACGACGCCGCAGGAGCGGTTTCGGCTCGAGGCCGTCAGCCAGGGTGAGCACCTTCGCCGACTGGTCTCGGACGCGCGTGGCGCGCGCGACGAGCTCGCCCGCGAGCGCGTCCGACGCGGTTTGC
>JBKJMP010000591.1:0-3324 GCA_046596395.1 Gemmatimonadaceae bacterium | reverse complement strand
CAGCTGTACCGGCAGCGTTCCCGCCGGCACTGGCACAAACCGTCAACCCTGGCGCCGCCGCGTCCGCGCCGCGCGTGGACTACGCGCTCACGAACGTGCGCATCGTCACCGCACCGGGCCGAGTCATCGAGCGCGGCACGGTCGTGACGCGCGACGGACGCATCGCCGCCGTCGGCGCGAACGTCGCGGTCCCGGCTGGCGTCGTGTCGATCGATCTCGCCGGACACTCCGTCTACGCGGGGTTGATCGACGCCGCCACGAGCATCGGATTGCCCAGCCCCACGCGAGCATTGCCGACAGATGCCGCGGCTGCCCCGGGTGCCGCTGGACGCGCCGCTGCTCCCCCGCCGGCCGGACGCGGTGGTGGCCAGGTTCTCGGTCGCCCGGCGGCGCCGCCGCCGCCAGTCGTCCTCCCCGAGGTCGAGGCGGATGCCGAGGCGGCGGACATGTTCGCACCGACGGAAGAGCAGTTGAAGGCGTTCCGTTCGGCGGGCGTAACAACGGTCGGTCTCGTGTTCGACGGCGGGCTCTTTCCGGGCCGCGTGGGCGCGGCGCTGACGGGAACGCAGGCGGGATCGCGCCTGTCGCTCCGCTCGAACGTGGGACAGCAGGTGTCGTTCGGGACGAAGCGCGGCGGATATCCGGGCACGGGCATCGGCGCGGTGGCGTTCATTCGCCAGGCCTACCTCGACGCGCAGTACGAGGCGCGCGTGGAGAAGGCATTCAAGGCCGGCACGCCGGGCGCACGTCCGTCGAACGATCCATTCCGTCGCTCCCTCGTGGCCGCCGCGACCAACACGACGCCATCGTGGTTCGTGGCGTCGACCGAGCGACAGATCATTCGTGTCGCGGAGATCGCCACCGAGATGGAGCTGAGGAATCCGGTCGTCGTCGGCGCGCAGGAAGGCTGGCGCGCGATTCCCTATCTAAAGAAGGCGGGTGCAACGGCACTCGTGAGCGTGCGCTACCCGTCGCCGGATTCGGTCACGGGACGTGACTTCCTGGCCGTGGGTTCGGCATTGTCCGGCATCGCACCCAAGTCCACGGCGGCGGACTCGGCGCGGGTGCGCGGCAATGCGGCGGCCCTGGTGAAGGCGGGGGTTCCCGTCGCCTTCGGGTCGTTCGGTGGCGAGGGCGGCATGTTCCGCGATCGCATCCGTCAGGCGATCGCCGCGGGGCTGAGTGCCGATGACGCACTTCGCGCCTCGACGGTCACGCGGGCCGCTCTGCTCGGCCTCACATCAGCCGTCGGGACCATCGAGGTCGGTAAGCTCGCCAACTTCGTCGTCGTCAACGGTAACGATCTCTTCGCGGCCACGCCGGTCAAGCACGTGTTCGTCGAAGGCCGCCTCTACTAAACCGGGAAGACTCTCACATGCGAATTCAGGCCAGGCTCGCCCTCGCACTGCTGTGTGTTCCCGGCATGCTGGCGGCGCAGGACGTTGCGATCCGCAACGCGACGCTCATCACCATCGCGAATGGTGACATCCCGGCGGGCACGATCGTGGTGCGCGGCGGCAAGATCACGGCGGTTGGCGCGAACGTCGCCGTTCCGGCCGGCATGCGCGTCATCGACGGTACGGGCAAGTTCGTCATGCCGGGCATCATCGACGCGCATTCGCACGCCGCGCTCGAAGGCGGCATCAATGAAGGGGCCGAGTCGGTCACGCCCGAAGTGCAGGTACAGCTCGCGAACGACGATCCGGTCATCTACCGCGCACTGGCCGGTGGCGTCACGTCCGCGCTGCTGTTGCACGGCAGCGCGAACACGATCGGCGGCCAGTCGCGCGTGATCAAGATGCGCTGGGGCGCGCCGGTCGATTCCATGTACTTCAAGGGCGCCTTCCGCATCGTGAAGTTCGCCCTCGGCGAGAACGTCACGCGCGCGGGCTCGACGACGCCGGAAGACCAGCGCCGCTTTCCGATGAGCCGCATGGGCGTGGAGTTCACGGTGAACTACTGGTTCCAGAAGGCGAAGGAGTACGACGAGGAGTGGAAGAGCTATCGCGCGACGGCGCGGTCGAATTCGCAGGCGATCATGCCGCGTCGCGACCTGCGCCTCGAGGCGCTGTCCGACATCCTGAGCGGCGACCTCAAGGTGCACTCGCACTCCTATCGCGGTGACGAGATCCTGATGCTGATCCGCGTCGCCGAGGAGAACGGGTTCAAGGTGCACACGTTCCAGCACGTGCTCGAGGGCTACAAGGTGGCCGACGAGATCGCGAAACACGGTGCGATGGCGTCCACCTTCGCCGACATGTGGGCGTACAAGGCCGAGGCGTGGGATGCGATTCCGTACAACATGGCGCTGATGAGTGAGCGCGGTGTCGTCGTCTCGGTCAACTCGGATTCGAACGAGCGTATCCGCCGCCTGTACCAGGAAGCGGGGATCGGCGTTCGCTACGGCAACATGAGCGTGAACGAGGCGCTCAAGATGGTGACGCTGAATCCGGCGAAGCAGCTCGGCGTCGACAAGATGGTGGGCACGCTGGAGACTGGAAAAGACGGCGACATCGCGGTCTTTTCCGCGCATCCGTTCGCACCGGAGGCGATGGTCGAGTACACGATCGTCGATGGCAAGGTGCTCTTCGAGCGCTCCGAGGCGAACACGCTCCGCAAGCAGGCGGCGGCTGGCCAGACGGGAGGCACGCGATAATGCGCGCAACACGTTTCTCCGTGATGGCGGCGGCGCTGCTGGTCGGCGCGACCCACACGATGGCCGCGCAGGCGGCGCCGGGTGACGACGGTCCGTACCTGATCAAGGGCGGCACGGTCGTGAATCCCGGCGGTGAGCGTCTCCCGAATACGGACATCCTCATCCGCAACAACCGCATCGTCGCCGTCGGCGCCGGTGCCACGGCGACGAACGCCAAGGTGATCGACGCGACCGGCAAGTTCATCTATCCGGGCATGATCGACGCGAACACGGGCATCGGCCTCCAGGAGATCGGCACGTTCCAGCAGATGAACCTGCGGAGCGAGATGGGGCAGTTCAATCCGCACATGCGCGCGCTCGTTGCGCTCAATGTGGAGAGTGAAGTCCTCGGCGTTACCCGCATGAGTGGCGTGACGACGGTGATGACGTCGCCGACGGGTGGAGCGATCGCGGGCCAGGCGGCGCTGATCAACACGGCGGGATGGACGTGGGAGGATCTCGCGATCGCGAAGTCCGCGGGCATGATGATCAATCCGCCGGGGCTCACCCCCGCTGGCGGACGCGGTGGTCGTGGGGGCGGCGGTGGAGGAGAGGGCCCGGGCGGTGGCGGTGCCGCCGCGGCTGCCGCAGCCGCGGCGCAGCTGGCGGCGGACTTCGAAACGTTCATG
>JBKJMP010000505.1:0-5195 GCA_046596395.1 Gemmatimonadaceae bacterium | reverse complement strand
GCACGCGCTCCGCAATGCCGGCTATGACGTGAGCCCGTACAGCCCGATCACGCGGCTCTTTCGCAATCCGCTCTACCTGCGCGTCTCGGACATTCCCGAACTGCGTCACGATTCCGCGGCGCGCGAGCACGTCGCCTCGCCGGACTTCCAGCGCGTGCTGCACGAGCTGCGCGCGGCACCGATGCTCGACAACGCGCGCGTGATGGCGCTCCGCGCGCCGGTGCTGGAGTCGCTGCATCGCACGTTCACGTCGCACGAGCAGGGGCGCGACACGTCGCGCGGACGCTCGTACGCCGCGTATGTGAACGGCGAGGATCCGCAGCTCACGCAGTTCGCCACCTACATGGCAATCAGCGAGATACACGGTCCCGACGCGCGTCGCTGGCCCGATGCGCTGCAGGACGCGGACGGCAGCGCCGTTGCCGAGTTGCGCGCCGAGCACGCGGAACGCGTGGAGTATCACCGCTGGCTGCAGTTCGAGGTGGACCGGCAGCTTGGCGCCGCCGCATCGGCCGCCTCGCAGGCAGGGCTCGCGCTCGGCATGTACCAGGATCTCGCGGTGGGATCCGCGTCGTCCGGGAGCGACGTATGGGCCAACCCGAAGTTGTTCCTGCACGGCGCCACGGTCGGCGCGCCGCCGGACATGTACTCCGACGAGGGACAGAACTGGGGGCTCCCCGCCATCAACCCGCACGAGTTGCGCGCCACTGGCTACGACTACTGGACGCGGCTGCTGCGGTCGGGCTTCCGGCACACGGGCGCGCTGCGCATCGACCACGCGCTCGGGCTGTTCCGCATGTTCTGGGTTCCGCTGGGCGAATCGGCGCGGCAGGGGGCGTACGTCCGCTCGTTCAGCGAGGAGCTGTTCGGCATCATCGCGCTCGAGAGCGTGCGTCACAATGCGCTCGTGGTGGGGGAGGATCTCGGCACCGTGCCCCCGGACGTCCCCGGAGTGCTCGCTCGCTGGGGCGTGTTGAGCTCGAAGGTGCAGGTGTTCGAGCGCGATCTGTCCTCCGGGCGGTTCCGTACACCAGGTGAATATCCGCGCATGGCCCTGGCGACGGTGAACACCCACGACCTTCCGCCGCTCGTGGGCTGGGCGGCGATGCGCGACATCATGCTCCGCGCGGAAGTGGGGGATCTCGCCGATCCTGCGGTCGCCGCCGGGATGCGCGCGTCGCGGCAGCAGGAGCTCGCCGCGCTGGTGACGTCGCTGATCGAGGTGGGACTGCTCCCGCACGATGCGCATCACAACCTCACCTCCGATACGCTGATTGCAGCGGTGCACGCATTCATCCGCCGCACGCCCTCGGTGCTCGTTGGGCTGTCGCTCGACGACATCGCGCACGAATCGTCGCCCGTGAACATTCCCGGCGTGTGGCAGGACCGGTATCCGAGCTGGTCGCGCCGGATGCGCGATACCCTCGAGGAGATCTTCGCAGCAGAACGAACGCCAGCCGCGCTCGGGGAACCGCGGGTGTGAGCAACCCTCGTCGCCTGCTCGGGACGTACCGGCTCCAGCTCAACGCCGACTTCACCCTGGACGACGCCCGCGCCCGGGTGCCGTACATCGCCGGCCTTGCCGTGTCGCACCTGTATCTCTCGCCCGTGCTCGCCGCGCGCGCGGGCAGCACGCACGGCTACGACGTCACCGATCCTTCGCAGGTGAGCGTGGCGCTCGGTGGTCTCGAGGCATTCCATAGGTTGGCCCACGCGGCGCACCAGCAGGGGTTGGGACTCGTGCTCGACATCGTCCCGAACCACATGGGCATCGGTATCGACAATCCGTACTGGGAGTCGGTGCTCATGCATGGCGCGCGCTCCCGCTATGCCGACTGGTTCGACGTCAGCTGGCGAGCCGAGACGAAGCGCCTGGCGGGCAAGGTCCTCGTCCCGATCCTCGGCGATACGCTGGAGCACGTGCTCGCGCGCGACGAGCTTCGCGTCACCGTGAGCGACGAGGGCGCGCGGATCCGGTACTTCGAGCACAGCGTCCCTGTCGATCCCGCGACGTTGCCGCCAGAGCTCGAGGTCGCGGTGCGCGACCCGTCGGCGCGCGAGATTCTCGACGCGTGGAGCGCCGGCGAGTACGGGCGTGCCCGTCTCAGGTCATTGCTGCGTGTGCAGCACTACGAGCTCGCCTTCTGGCGTGCCGCGCAGCGCGACGTGAACTACCGTCGCTTCTTCGACGTGAACGAGTTGGTCTGCCTGCGCGTCGAGCGCGAGGACGTCTTCGACGCCACGCATGCGGTGGTCCTCCAGATGGTGGCGGACGGCATGATAGACGGCCTTCGCGTCGATCACATCGATGGGCTGCTGGAGCCGCGGCGCTACCTCGAGCGCCTGCGCGCGGCGGTGGACGCGCGGCAACTCGGCATCCCGATCGTCGTCGAGAAGATTCTCGCGTCGAACGAGGCGCTGCCGGAGGACTGGCCCGTGGAGGGCACCACCGGCTACGAGTTCATGACGACGCTCGAGGACGTGTTCATCGATCCGGCCGGCGCGGCGGCGATGGAGGCGCGGTATCACGATCGGCGTGGCGCGCGAACCTTTCGCGCGGTGGCGCTCGCGTCCAAGCGGCGCGTGTTGCGCAGCACCTTGAACGCCGACGTCCGCCGCATCGCACCGCTTCTCGCCGCGGTGGCGAAGTCTGCCGGGTGGCCGAGTCGCCCGATCGCGGCGTATGCCGGTGCGATCGTCGAGGTGGTGACCCAACTGACGGTGTATCGCACCTACATCGACTCGGCATCGCCGGGCGTGAGCCCGCGTGACCGCGCGGTGCTGGCGAGTGCCATCGCGCGTGCGCGCACGGACGAGCTGGTGGACACGGATGCGCTCGACGCGCTCGAGCGCGCATTCCTCGGCGACTGGGCGAATGCCGAACCGGCGCTGGCTCGCGCGCGGCTGACGTTCGTCCTCCGACTCCAGCAGCTCACGGGACCAGCGGCGGCGAAGGGAGTGGAGGACACGGCGCTATACGTCTACGCGCCGGTGAGCTCCCGCAACGAGGTTGGCGGCGACCCCGGTGAGCCACTCGAACACGCGGTGCGCCGGCTGCATGCGCGCCTCGCCGAGCGCGCGGAGCGGCATCCGCGGTCGCTCAACGCCACCAACACGCACGACACCAAGCGCAGCGCCGACGCGCGCGCTCGTCTCGACGCACTGAGCGAGCATGCCGACGAGTGGGAGCGCACGCTCGACCGGTGGAGGCGCTGGCATCGCTCGCTCCGAACGATGGTGAAGGGACGTCTCGCGCCCGCCCGCACGGCGGACAACTTCATCTATCAGGCGCTCATTGGCGTGTGGCCGCTCACGGCGGCGCAACGTCGCGCAGAGGGAGCGGACCCGGCGGTCGAGGTGCTCCCGCGGCTCACGGCGTATCTCCAGAAGGCGATGCGCGAGGCGAAGGTGGACACGAGCTGGACCGACCCGGACGCCGAGTACGAGGCGGCCATCGAGCGGTACGTCGCGGGCATGCTCGATCGCTCGGGGGAGCACGGCGAGGAATTCATCGCCGATCTCGATCGCTTCGTCGCGCTCCTCGCGCCGCAGGCGATGTGGAACATGCTCGGCCGCCTCGTGGTGCACCTCATGGCGCCGGGGATCCCAGATGTCTACCAGGGCGATGAGCTGTGGTTCGCGGCGCTGGTGGACCCTGACAATCGCCGGCCGGTGGACTGGGCGGTGCGCGAGGAGACTTGGGAGCGCGTGGGCCGCGCGGTGACGGGGCCGGACCGGCTGGATCACGTTCGCCGGTGGCGCGACGCGATGCAGGCAAGCGAGCTGAAGATGATGGTGACGATCCTGCTGCTGGCGCTGCGGCGAGAAAATATCCTGACGCTCGCCCACAGCTATGAGCCGCTCGTCGCGGAAGGCGAGCACGCCGACCGTGTTTTCGGGTTTCGGCGCTTGAACCAGTACGGCGGGCAGGTCGTGGTCATCGTCGCACGACGGACGGCTGCCCTCGGCCCGCTGCCGGTCGGCGAGGTGTGGGGGGATACGCGCGTCTCGCTCCAGACGTCGATGCGTCTGCAGTGCGCAGTCCACCGTCGCGACGTCCCGTCGTCGCGAGGAGTCGTGCGTCTCGCCGCCGCCTTCAGCGTACTGCCAATGTGCGTGCTGTGGGATTCCCCACATCCGATCGAAGCCCACACTGCGGAACGCCGATGACGCTGAAAAGGCGCACGCCGACGGCGCAGCTACTGCGTTGGTAGTTGATTCAAGAAATGAGTGCAGTCGCCAAAGTCGCTCAGGGCAACATTTCTCAACCAAGCGCTTCTGCGGCGCCGTCGGCGTGCGACCTATCGGCGTCCTCGGCGATCCGCGGTCTGGGTTGTCTGGGAACGTCATTGCCGACCTCGTCAGTTGAACCTCGTCGTTCCGGGACTAGAATTCCCGGATTGTCCGTGTCTCGAAACTTGCCGACTTCCCGAAGGATTCAATGATGCTTGGTGATCCCGCCGCTCGCTCCACGGTTGCGTACTTCTCCATGGAGATCTGTCTGGAGCAGGCGATCCCGACCTACAGCGGCGGACTCGGCGTCCTCGCCGGCGATACCCTTCGGTCCGCGGCCGACCTCGGCGTTCCACTCGTGGCGGTCACGCTCCTCCACCGGAAGGGCTATTTCACGCAGCACCTCGACGCGAGCGGGCACCAGACGGAATCGCCGGTGGAGTGGAATCCCGAGGCGTCGCTCGAGCGCGTTCACGCGCGCAGCACGGTGTCGATCGAGGGGCGCACCGTCCACGTGACCGCATGGAAATATTCGGTGAAGGGCGTTCGCGGCCACGTGGTTCCGGTGTTCCTGCTCGACACCATGCTCGACGAGAACAGCGAGCACGATCGCAGTCTCACGGACTCGCTCTATGGCGGCGACGAACACTACCGGCTCTGCCAGGAGATCGTGCTCGGCATGGGGGGCGCGGCGCTCCTCCAGGCAATTGGCTACGACGACGGCGTGATCTATCACCTGAACGAAGGGCATTCGGCCCTCCTTATCCTCCAGCTGCTCGAGAAGCAGCTCGATGGCCGAAAGCATTTCGAGCTCGAGGACGCCGACCTCGAGGACGTGCGGCAGCGGTGCGTATTCACGACGCACACGCCGGTGCCGGCCGGCCACGACAAGTTCTCCGTGGACATGGTGCGCAGCGTCCTCGGCGACGAGCGGGTGGCATTGCTCGAGGGCGCGGGTGGCG
>JBKJMP010000428.1:0-2870 GCA_046596395.1 Gemmatimonadaceae bacterium | reverse complement strand
GGTTGACTGCCGGCGGATCTGCGCGTTGATCTCCTTGCGCTTGTCGGAAATCTTTGCCGAGGTGCGGAGATCGTCGAGGTACATCTGGAGGCGCTGCTGACGCAACTGTTGCAAGCGGCGGAGCCGGAGATCCTTCTTCTGCGCATCGAAGGTTGCCTTGTCGCTGGGACGACGACCATCCGTCCGAACAACGAAGACGCCATCGCGCTGGCGAATCGGCGCACTCACCTCGTTCAGCGGCTGCACGAACGCAGCACCGACCGCCTCGGCGAGGCTGCCGAAGGAAGTCGACGCACCGGAGCGGTTCGTCATGCCGGTTTTCGTGACGCCGAGCCCCGCCGCAGCGGCAGCGGCCTCGAGCGTCGAGGAGCGGGCGGCCTTCGACAGCGCATCGGCCGACGGAATGGCACGCTCGATTGCTCGATCCGCGGCGACGCGTGCACGTACGTCCGATTTCACGGCGTCGAACGAGTCGCCGCCCTCGCCAAGCGTATCGAGACGCGCGACGTAATATCCGTCCTCGGCATCGAAGAGATCGCTGACCTCGCCGGTGCGCGCACCGCTGAACGCCCATGCGCTCACGCTTGGAACCTGCCGACCTTCGTGGACTGCCGGCTGGTCCTCGAGCACTTCCACCTTGAATGGCGTGAGACCGAGTGTCCGGGCGGCCGCGTCCCACTTCGCTGGCTGGTCCACCGTTCCAGCGACGAGCGACGCGAGCTGATCAGCCTTTCGGTCGACTCGCGTGGCGCTCGAATCACTCGGCTGGATGCCGAGGAGAATGTGCCGGACCGAGACGCTGTCACCCTTCCTCGAGTCGACGCGGAGAAGGTGATACCCGAACTGCGTGAGCACCGGCTGCGACAGCTCACCGACGGGAAGCGAGTGCGCAACCTGATCGAACTCGGGTACGAAGCGCCCCTTGGGCCCCGTGCCCATGTCGCCGCCCTGCGCGGCGGAGACGCTGTCGATCGACTCGCGCTTCGCGACATCCTCGAACTTCGTCCCGCCGGCGATCTCCGCACGCAGCGCCAGGATGCGTGCACGCACGGCAGCGCTATCTGCGGCGGTGATGACGCGCGGAATGTACATGACGCTCACGACCGCGTGGGCAGGCCGCTTGAACTCCGACTTGTGCGCGTTGTAGTAGGAACGGAGGTCACCGTCGGCGATCACGGTGTCCGCGGCAGTCGGCGTGGGGCGGAAGGCAACGAAGCTGATCGACGCACTGTCATTCGCGTCCTGCCACGACCGCCACAACTCGGCATCGGTGACGTACAGCCCGCTCGTGATCTGCTGGAACAGCTTCTCCTTTGGCACTTCGCTGCGGAAATACTGTTCGAGCGCCTGGAGCAGTCCGGACTGACGCGCCTGCGAGCTCGTCAGGAGGCGCTGGTACTTGGCGGGATCGAAGGTGCCATCCGTCTGGAGGTCCGGCGCGTTCTGCACCCAGGGCGGCGGCGCGAACCGCGCATAGTCGCGCAGCTCCTCCACCGACACGACGATGCCGCGCTTCTCATACTCCTGCTGAAGCAGGATTTCCGCGACCAGCTCGTCGTACGCCTGGTTCTCGATGCGGCGGAGCTCATCCTGTGTCAGCGAGCGCGCGGATTGCTGCTGCGCCTGCTGGACCGCCTGCTGGATGCGCCGCTGCCACTCGGTGTACAGAATGTCCCTGCCATTGACCGTCGCCACCGCCGTCGTAGGGGTAACGGGGCTGCTACCGAGCAGGCCGGACGTTTCGACGAGCAGGAAACCGCCGACGAACGCGGCCAACAGAATCCACATGACGAACTTTGCGGACGACCGCATTGTTTGGAGCACGAGGCAGAACTCCTTCGAGCAGCTAGGATGACGTGGGAGGGAAGCAGGAAAAGTTACCCGCTCAGAAGGCCTAAAATCAAGTGACGGACGCACTTCTGATTGACTTGTACTCCTTGTAGGATATCTTGATCCGCTCGTATCCAGCCCCCTGCGCGACGCCACCGAGGCTTTGATGGCCAGTACCGCCCGCATCGATGAGTTGAAGAAGAAATTCGATGAAAACCCGCGGCGGTACTTCGCGCCGCTGGCCAACGAATTTCGGAAAGCGGGCGACATCGAGCAGGCCATCATCATCTGCGAGGAGTTCCTCCCGCAGCAGCCCGGGCACATGAGCGGGCACATTGTCTACGGACAGGCGTTATACGAAGCCAGCCGGATGCCGGAGGCCCAGACGGTCTTCGAAACGGCGCTCGCGCTGGACCCGGAAAACCTCATCGCGCTTCGCCATCTGGGCGACATCGCTCGCGGACAGGGTGATCACGCGCAGGCGCGCACCTGGTACGTGCGTGTGCTCGACGCCGACCCGCGCAACGAGGAGATGCAGGCACTGATCTCGTCGCTGGAGAGCGAGTCCTCCACACCTGCGGAACGGGCGCCAGCCGACGACGAAGCCGTGACGTTCGAGTTCCAGGAGGAGCCGCCTCGCGCGATCGAGCTCGAGAGCCGAAGGGAGGCGCCGTCAGCATCCGATTCGTTTCGGGACACGCAGCCAACCGGCATGCCAGCGGTTCCGCCCCCCATTTCCGCAGGCGGCGCGGCGCAGGGGGGAGCGACCGAGATCATCGATGGGTTCTCCATCGAGGGATTCGAGCAGTCGCCCGATGCGACCACCGTCGTGCAGGCGCACCTCGTGCCTGCCGAAGGGCTGCAGTCCACGTCCTTCACACCGCCCGACGAGCCAATCCCCTCCGCCGACCTCGACACCACGCTGGACTCCGGCGTTGTATCGTTTGCCGCCCCAACGCGCCCGATGGAGACGCTCTCTGGTCTTCAGGGCAGCGGGATGGACACGCACGAGGAGACCGCAGGCGCATCGGCGGCGCACG
>JBKJMP010000391.1:0-5353 GCA_046596395.1 Gemmatimonadaceae bacterium | reverse complement strand
TGTGGTCGAGCCACTCGTGCGCAAGTGTCTGGAACTGGCCGAGCATCGCGTGAAACCCGTCGTCCTGGATGGCATAATCACGCTGCCAGGATGTGGTCACCGGCGCAAAACCCACCTCCCAGAATCCGATCTCGTCGCGCAGGTGCCGGTAGATCCCCATCACGTCGAGGTTCTGCTTCGTGAGCGTCACGCGGGCGCCCACCGGGCGCGATTTGTGGCGCTCGATGAGCATCTTCACATTGGGGATCATGATGTCATAGCTCCCCATGCCGTCGTTGAAGACGCGAAACCTGTCCTGCTGCTCGCGGTCGCCGTCCATGGACACGGTGACCCCGACGTCGTTCGCGACGATCCAGTCGATGATCTCCTCGCGGAGCAGCGTCGCATTCGTCGTCAGGCTCGGCTCCACGCTCTTGCCGAGTGCGAGCCCGCGCTCGCGCGCGTACGCCAGTGCCGACTTGAGCACCTTGAAGTTCATCAGCGTCTCGCCGCCGAAGAACGTCAGGTGCACCACCGGCGAGTCGCCCGACTCGGCGAACATGAAGTCCACGCTCTGGCGAGCCGTCTCCTCGTTCATGAACCGCGGCTTCGTGGAGGCCTCGGTGATCTTGTCCTCGCCGTACTCGTAGCAGTACGTGCACGAGAGGTTGCACTTGCTCGTGACATTGAGCACCAGCGTCGTGAGCGGGATGCGCTTGCGCGGCTTCGGTGGCGACGGTGGCACGAGCGGAATGTCGACCACGCGGATCGCGTGTGCGTTCAGCAGGTCCTCCACCGCGTCCCGAACGTCGGACAGCGGGAATCGCGCGCCGAGCCTGTTGGCCAGCGCGTTCGGCTCCGCGTCGCCTTCGCCGAGCGCGTCGAGTACCGAGCGAGACGTGTCATCGAGCCTGAACACGGCTGCCGACGGAACGAGATACAGGTAGCCGGCGCCGTCCGCCTCGAAGGCGTGATACTCACCTTTCCTGAGGACGCTCACGGTGCTGCCCTCCATGATTCCCAGCGCATATAGAGCGGTACCGTCACGAGGAGGTGTGCGCGTGCCTTCATCGGGGCCGCATCGGCGACAGGGGACTTGTACGTCGCCACGACCCATACATCGCCAATGTTATTGCGGCTCCCGCTTCGCTGTGGATTGGGGCCGTCGATGTTCGGGGTGAATCGGCCGCTTGCGTCGATCGCGCCCACGAACTTGAGGTCGTCGTCGTCGAAGGTGACGCCGTATTCCTCGAGTCCCCACGTGACATTGACTGGACCGATCTCGACGTCATCGGGAGTCTCAGGACGGCCGTCGGCACCGTTGTGGAAACCCGTCGCCTCGAACTGTGCATACTGCCGGGGAAAGTTCGCGCCGCCCACGCGTGCCATGCCCGCCGCGGGGGTGACCTTGACCCGCTGCACCTTGTCGAAGACGACTGCCCCGGAGCGCAGGCTCGCACCCGCGACGAACAGATCGCGCGCGCCGATCTTCGCCGCCGAGTCCACTCGGACGGTCAGTGAGATGGAGTCGCCCCAGGACCTCGCAACGCGCTCCACGTGCACTCCCGGTCCGAAGTCAACGTCGGAAGCGCGCAGGGTCAACGGCAGGTGTGCGCCGAGGATCGTGATGGCCTGGTTCGCGGCGCCGGTGCGCAGTCCGCGCGGCGCTACTGCGGCCACTATGGGTGCCGAACCTCCGAGTCGGGTCATGGTGACGTCCATGCCGAACTCGTCGTACGCGCCCTTGAACCACCGTCCCGTGATCTCCTTCCATCCCGGCTCGACGAAGAGCACCTCGCGCCACGTGCTGTCTGCGTGGCTGCCCGTTTCCGACGAGCGCCCGCGCCATTGATAGCCTGTGTATACCGTGGACTTCCCCTCGCGCGTCACGACTTTACCGCCGTTCACGTACCGGTACGTCGCGCGCGTGGTGAACTCGTCCGGTGCGGTCGGCGATGTCGTGATGACCATCCGGCCGGTGAACTGACCGCGGCCCGGCTCTGTTCCGGAAAGCATCCACTGCCCATCGATGCGCGGCGGCCGCATCGTGGCCGACCACGCCGACCAGTCATTGCTGCGCAGGGGCAGCGCGCGCGAGAGATGCGTGATTGCCGCGTCCATCGGATGCCCGGGATTGGTTGTGTCGCCGGGGGCGGGCGGACCGAATCGGCGAAAGGTCTGGCGATCGACGTCGGGAAAGTAGGCGCGATGCGTGGCCACGAGCAGCTCCCATTCGTCCGACGTGCGTCGCTGTGTGATGACCCGGCCGAGTGAATGGCACGCCTTGCACGTGGTCTCCGTGCGCACGTCGGCCGTATAGCGATGATCGAGTTGCCGGCGTTCGGCCTCGAAGCGGCCGGCGCGGCTCTCCTCCGGAGCGAGACCCTGCTCGTTGGAGAGATACTTGAGCATCGTTCGAGCGGCGGACGGCTCGAACTTCACACCCACGAGCACCGCCATGCGGCGGATCGACGTCTCCCAACCTTCTGGCGTCTTGCGCAGGTACGACAACCGCTCCATGCGCCCGGACGTGTCGCGCACGTGGCACCCGGAGCAATACGCCATGATCAGCGGCTCCTTGATGATGTATCCCGGCGTGGTGTCCTTGCGCGCCGGGGGCCACTTGGGTGGAGCCCCACGCCCCTGCGCGGAGCTGGCGCTCGGCAGCGCGACGAGGAGGGCGAGTGCGACGTCGATAAGGGGGCGGGTCCTCATGAGCCGAAATAGGGTGAGGACGGCTCGATGTCAACAACCGTCGTGTTGCAGGACTCCCTTTCCCACGAGAACGGACAGCGCACCGAGCAGGTCAGGAAGTGACACCGGTGCGGTCGTGCGATTGTAGGCTTCGAAGAGGTCGGGCACGTGTTCGCGCGTGACCGCGAGCTCTGCGAGCATGATCAGGTCGACGTTGCGCACATAGCGCACACCGTCCCCGAAGGCCGGAGTGACCAGATGCGGCTCCAGGACGATCCGGTTGCCGCGAACGGTAGGACGATCGCGCTCCCTCACATCCGGCGACCGGCGCACGTGGAGTGAGGGCAGTCGCCGAATTTCCGCGAAGGCGTGCAGGACGTCCGGATCCTCGCGCAGGCTCGCGACGTCCACGTCTGCGCCAAGTTCGCCGACGTCATCGAGCGCGCGCCCTTGCCAGAACGACGTCCCATGCGCGGCGGCTGCCTCACGCGCAAGTGCCGACGACGTCCGGCACAGGCTGTCGTACATCGCGCGCTCGCGCCGCTCATAGAGGTCGAGCGCATGCGGCATCATTCCTCGCTCGGCGAGCGCAGTATTGACCACCACCGCCGCGAGCCATGCCGACGCGAGCGCTTTCTTCACGCCGAACGACGAGAGCGGATCGACGAATGACGCCGAGTCCCCGACCAGCAGCAGGCCGTCGTCGCACACGGTGGTGAATGAGTATGGCGATGCGTCGCGTGCCCATGGCGCATCGACCAGCGATGCCCGGCGCACGAGGCGATCGAGATGTCTCGCGCCCGCCAGCTCTGTGCGGTACGTCTCGTTCAGCTCCTGACGTCCGCCGATGGATGCGATCGTGGGATCCACCATCACCGTGACGCAGCGACGCCGCGTCGAGACCGGAACCGACCATGCCCAGCCGCTCGGCGAGCTCTCGACGAGCGTGTGCGACTCGTCGTCGAGTCCCCACCCATCGATTGCGTCCCACAGGCCGATGAGCGCGAGTGTCCGCGCGCCGGACTCGGCTCGACGCCACCCGTGGCGCGCCGTAAGCCCGCTCCGGCCGGTGCAGTCGAGCACCCACCGCGCGTCGATCTCGTGCGGCCCGTCCTCGGCATCGAATCGCACGACGGAACCGTCAGTTCGCCGAATGACATTGCGCACGAGTGCGTGCGTGCGTACGGTCGCGCCGGCCGCCGCCGCCTCGCGCAAGAGCAGCGCGTCGAAGACGTGGCGATCCACCTGGAATCCGGGTGCATGCGCGGGAAATCGCTCGACGCGTGCGTCGCCTGCACCATCGCCCCACCATATGGTATTGCCCGTCGCGCGCACGAACCCTGCGCGCTCGATCGCATCTCGCACGACGATGCGATCGAGCAGTGGAAGGCAGCTCGGTGGCAGCGACTCCGCGATCGACGGCCCTGCGACGGGTCGTGAGAGGAGCACGACGCGTCGTCCCCACGACGCGAGACAGCGGGCTGCGGTCGAACCCGCGGGCCCGCCGCCGATCACTACCACCTCGGCGTTACTTCGCAAGCGCGAGGTCCGGGATTGGTCCGCTCATTGTACGCACCGACGTATTAGAGACGGCCGACTATCACCAGGGATGAGCGCCTGACCGGTAAGCCTGAGAAGTCATCCTTCCCCCCCCCTGTAAGGGAGTCATAGTATACGATGGCTCTCTCCGACCGGCGTAGGATTCGCCATCGGTTGCAGCGATTCGGGTGGTGACGCCGCAGCGCAGAGGTGTATGATCGACGACATGGGCATCTTTCGAACCAACCTCGCCATCGCCGCTCTCGGTATGCCAGACGCGCGACGAGAGCTGGAAGACGTGATGGTTGATGCCGGGAGCGAGTACAATTGGGCGCCGGCCGATCTTCTCATCTCACTTGGCGTAACACCAGTCCGCGTCGATCGATTCGAGACCGCCGATGGGCGAATTCTCGAGCGCGAGGTGGGATTTGCCTTGTTCTACGTCGCTGGCAGGAGCGCCGCGGCTGCCGTCGTGTTTGCCCGGCACGGCGAGATGACCCTGCTCGGCGCACACGGCCTCGAAGGGTTGAATCTTCGGATTGACCTCGGACGCAAGGAGCTCATTCCCGCTGGACCAATGCCGGTGGCCAGCGCGGCCTGATACGCCCAGCTCGTGTCCGTACTGAAACGGTCAGTTCTGTTCGATTATCGGGTTTCCCCCCCGAGCGAGCACTTCAGGATGACATCCACGGCGTTGTGGAATCTCTACTGCTCGGCTTCAAACACGGAGAACACGGAGTGGACACGGAGTCCACCGAGAACCCCAAACCCCAAACCCGGCAGTGTACTCCGAACCCAGCACCCCTCACTCTCAACCCCGGACCCGTCTTTTTGGTCTGAGTCTTTAGAAGATTCGACGAAAGCCTGCGTCACGACAAAAAGACGAGTCTGGGGTGTAGGGTTTGGGGCTCTGAGTGAGGGGTTCAATGCTGGGTCAGGGGTCAGGGGTGAGGAGTCAAGCCGGGGTCCTGAAGCATTTCAGGATGGACACTGGCTACGGCTTCTCCGGCAGCAACGTGAACCGCGCGTACTGGTCACGCCTGAGGTACAGCCGCGCTGTGTCGCGCAAACGCTCGCGCGTGACCGCGTTTACCAACTCCGGCAAGCGCAGGAAGTCACGGTGGTCGCGCCCATCCTCATC
>JBKJMP010000351.1:0-15630 GCA_046596395.1 Gemmatimonadaceae bacterium | reverse complement strand
GGTCGGTCAGGTGTTCTCCTATGGAGTGCTCGGCTTCCAGGAAGTGGAAACCTCGAAGTACCTCACAGGCCTTCTCGAGCAGAACGGCTTCAAGGTCGAGCGCGGCGTCGCCGGCATCCCTACCGCCTTCGTCGCCCGCTGGGGCTCCGGTAAGCCCGTCATCTCCCTCGGCAGCGACATCGACGACATCCCCCAGGCGTCGAACAAGCCAGGCGTCGGCTACAAGGATCCCATCATCACGGGCGCACCCGGTCACGGGGAGGGGCACAACGCCGGCATGCCGCTCAACGTCGCCGCGGCGATCGTGGTGAAGAAGATCATGGAGCGCGACAAGATCCCCGGCACCCTCGTGCTGTGGCCCGGCGTCGCCGAAGAGCAGATGGCCGGCAAGGCGTTCCTGGTGCGCGCGGGGGTATTCAAGGACGTCGATGTCACCCTCTTCACGCACGTCAGCAACGACCTCGGCGTCTCCTGGGGACAGTCCGGCAGCAATGCGCTCATTTCGGCCATCTTCAAGTTCAAGGGCTCGAGTGCGCACTCCGCAGGCGCACCGTGGCGCGGCAAGAGCGCGCTCGACGCCGTGATGCTGATGGCCAATGCGTGGGAGTACAAGCGCGAGCACCTCACCCTCCAGCACCGGTCGCACTACGTCATCACCGATGGCGGCGACCAGCCCAACGTCGTCCCGAGCACCGCGGCGATCTGGTTCTACTTCCGCGAACGCGACTACGAGCGGACGATGCCGCTGTACGAGGCCGCGAAGAAAATGGCGCAGGGCGCGGCGCTGATGACCGACACGCAGGTGGACACGATCATGATGGTCGGCTCGGGGTGGAGTGGGCACTTCAACCGCGCGATCGCCGAGACGATGTACCAGAACATCACGACCGTGGGGATGCCGACGTGGGACGAGAAGGACCAGGCACTCGCGCGGGGATTGCAGCGCGAGCTTGCCGTTCCGGACAGTGGCCTCTCGGTGCGCCCCGGAAGCCTCGGCGGCCCGGTGAACGAGGCCACGCGCATGGGCGGCGGCTCGGACGACATCGGAGACGTCAGCTGGAACGTGCCGACGATCACGCTACGCTTTCCGTCGAACATCCCCGGCACTCCGGGCCACAACTGGGCCAACTCGATCGCCATGGCCACGCCGATCGCACACAAGGGCGTCGTCGCCGGCGCGAAGGTGCAGGCGATGACGATGCTCGACATCCTGCTCACGCCGCAGGTCGTCGCGGACGCGTGGGACTACTTCAAAACCGTCCAGACGGCGACCACCAAGTACCGGCCGTTCATCTCGGCCACCGACCAGCCGCCGATCTGGATGAACGAGGGGATCATGGCGAAGTACCGGCCGGAGATGCGGAAGTTCTACTACGATCCCAAGAAGTACTCGAGCTACCTGGAACAGCTGGGGATCGAGTATCCCACAGTGCGGAAGATCGTGCCGTAGGTCCGTTTGGGGTCCATTTGGGGTCCATTTGGGGTCCATTTGGGGTCAGAGTCGCTTGCCATGTGGGGTCAGAGTCAGTCTCGGAACGACTCTGACCCCACCGGGCGATCCACTCTGGCCCCTAACGGGGTGTACGAGGGCCAGCCTTTGCTTTTCAGGACAGTTGGGGTCAGAGTCACTCTCGGAACCACTCTGACCCCAAGGGACGATCCACTCTGACCCCAAACGGTGCACAAAAGAGTGCATGCGACGACTCCGGCCGGTCATCGCGGCCGGGTTTTTGCTTTTCAGCCCGCCAACCAGACCGCGAGGCGGCCATGCTTTGGAAGGACGGAGGGCGCAGCAAGAATCTCGACGATCGCCGGGGCTTGGGCGGCGGCGGCGGCATGGGACGCGGGCTTGGCATTGGCGGCACCGCCGTCCTGCTCGTCCTCAGCCTGCTCTTCGGCCGGAACCTATTCGAGGAAGTCCCGCAGACGGTCACGTCCCAGTCCGACGGCGCGCTGTCTCCCGCAGATTCCGCGCGTGAGGAGCCGATGGTGCGGTTCGTCTCCTTCGTGCTCGATGACGCGCAGGCCGTCTGGGGCAAGACCCTGCCGCAGTACGGCTCACAATATCAGGACGCCGGGCTCGTGCTCTTCCGCGGCGCCACGCAGACGGCGTGTGGAACCGGTCAGAGTGCGATGGGGCCGTTCTATTGCCCTCTCGACCAGAAGGTCTACATCGACCTCGAGTTCTTCGGCGACCTCCAGACGAAGTTCGCCGCCGCGGGCGACCTCGCGCAGGCGTACGTCATCACCCACGAGATCGGCCATCACGTCCAGCACCTCCTGGGTACGGACGCCAAGGTGCGCGCCGAGCAGCAGCGTAATCCCGGCGCGGCCAATGAGCTGTCGGTGCGCATGGAGCTTCAGGCCGACTGCTTCGCCGGCGTGTGGGCGCACTCCACCGAGCAGCGTCGCATGCTCCAACAGGGCGACGTCGATGAAGCCCTCACCGCGGCCGCCGCCGTTGGCGACGACCGCATCCAGCAGCGCAGTAGCGGCCGCGTGAACCCGGAAGCGTTCACGCACGGCACGGCGGCGCAGCGCTCGAGCTGGTTCAAGAAGGGGCTCAGCTCCGGCGACCCGCGAATCTGCAACACGTTCGGGTGATGCGTCGATCCGGGAGGCGCGCAAGCGCCTGCCGGGACCGTTCGGCCAGTCAGCCCGCCGGTTGAAAGAGCTCGACCACGTTGCCCGACGGATCCTCGAGGAGGATCTGCAAACCGCCGGGACCCTTGACGATGTCGTTCCGGAATTTCAGGCCGGCTGAACGCAGGCGTTCGACGTCCGCCGACAGGTCCTCCACCACCAACTCGAATCGATTCCATCCGCCGGGCTCCGGGCGACGTCCGTCTGGCATGGCGCGCCCGGCGGAACTCGCTGGACCGCTGAGCAAGAGGCGCAAGTCGCCGCGACGCACATCGGCGAATGCGGGCGCCGCACTCGATATCAGCGTGAAGCCGAGATGCATCGTATAGAACGCGACCGCTGCACCCACGTCGTCCACCATGTAACGGACGTTGACCGTCGGTCGCGCTGGCTGGGCTGCCATCATCACCGCACCGTTTACCAATTCACCATTCCGCGAATTCACCGAGGGTCCAGCTTCCGCCCCGCGTTCAGGTTGTCGAAGTGCATGATGGTATTGAACACCAGGAAGTAGCTCCCGATCGTCTCGCCACGCCACACCGGGTTGTTCGCGAACATCACCACGTGCCCCTGCTGCACCGGGACGTCCACGACGATCGGCCGCTGCGCGATGTCGCTCCCGCCCTCGAGCATCCCCGACGCCAGCAGCCCGCGCAGGTCGCCAAACCGCAAGGCCACCCGCGGACGCTGGTCCGGCGGAATGATGTTGAGCGGATTCCGGAGCTGGTCCGCCGTGATCGCCGGATAAGCCCACGGCTGCACCGTCTCCGTCGGAAGTGCCACGTTGCTCGTGTCGAGCGCCGGCCGCCCAGGCACGAAATCCGAATCATCCGCCAGCCCGCGCCCCGTTGCACGCTCGGCCGCTGTACCGACACCACCACCACCACCGCCGAATCCGCCGCGCGTGGCGCTCACCCGAAAGCTCGAGCCATCCTCGCTGTACACCGCGAGGTTCTCCGGCAGCCCGTAGACGATCGGGCTCGTCGCATCCACGACCGTCGTGCGGAGGAAGCTGCCCACTACCTTGCTGCGCGCCGGCGGCGCGACCGTCACGCCGTTCGTGAGCCCGAACTGGATCGCGAACTCCGACGTGTTGTCGGTCGTCACCAGCACGCCCCCCTTCGCGACGAAGTTCTGCATGTTGGTCAGCCCCTGCCACGTGAGCCCGCCGCGCATGTCGTCGGTCTGCGCCCAGGTGCCGATGTTCGGCGTTTCCGGCGTGTTCTTCCACGGGATCGGATTGCCCCACTTCGGCAGGCCGTCGATGATCGCGAGCCCGTTGCCCCCAGTGGGCGGGAAGAGGATGACGTCGTACTTTGCGTTCAGGTCGGGCGTCCGCGCGATCTCCTGCGTGCTCGTGTACTCGTACGGGATCTCGAGCTGGTCGAACGCGTAGCGCCACCAGCCCTCGGTCTGCGTGCTGATCCAGTTGTGCAGGATCGCGATCCGCGCCGCGCGCAGCGGATGCATCGCCACGCTCGGCGCCGCCGCAAGCGCATGCGCGGCCAATCCAAGGTCGCGCGTCGCCTTGTCGACGTCTGCTTGGCGCGCCCCGCGAATGATGAACGACCCGCGCGGGAACGTCATCCCGTTGGCCGAGAAGCTGTCCTCGGCCGCCTGGAAATCGGCCGCCTTGAGCTTGTAGCGCAGCGTGATGAGCGCGTTGTCGGCATTGTGCCTGATCGCGAACACGGTACCCGTGCCCGTCACGCCACCCGGTGCGTTGATCGGGCCCGTCACGCGCTCCATTGGGACGTCGAGCACCTTCGCGTCCACGGCGCGCACGGCCTGAACGGCGAACCCTTCGGGGAACGACCAGCCCGTGTCGTCATATGGCCGCTTCTGCGGATCGCTCGCGGCCCAGTACTGCCTGTCGAGCAGCGCATCGGCAGCGCGCGAGTACGGCTGGTCCATCCGCACGATGTACGAGCCAGCGGGGAACTGCCGCGTCTCGTTCTCCACTGGGGCGCGCGGGCTCGCCGTTGCCGAATCCGCGCCGCGACCGGTGCGGCGCGCGCCCGGCACCGTCACGCTGAACGCCGAAGTCGCCCGCGAGATCTCGACATGCTGCTTCACGAGCACGCGCAACAGGTCGGCCTGCGCACCCGGCCGCGGATCGTTCGCAGAGAAGACGTATGCCGCCGGCCCCTCGGTGCGTGGCTTGAGGATCGACCGCTTGCTCTTGTCGTAGAAGTTCTGGAGGAACTGCCGGCGATTGCTCGCGAAGTAGTTCAGCGAGACGAGCAATCCGGTCTGCTGGTAGTTGTTGTTGTTGCGGAGCGACCACTGCACGCGGGGCAGCGGCGGGTTCTGCTTGAACCACGTGCGCTGCGTCTCGCTCGGGGAGAGCGTCCGCTCCACCGTCTCGGCCGATCCGCCATTGCCGAAAGTCTCGTACAGGCGGCTGATGCCATTGTGCATCGCCGCCATGAACATCAGGTAGCCCGGCGACCATGTGTCGAACGCGCCGTGCGCGAACACGCCGGGCATGCCCATGCGCGTCATCTCCTGCACGTTGTGCCACCCCACCATCTGCCACTCGTTCGTCAGCAACGGATCGATCCACGCGTTGTACGGGCCGTCGCCGATGGTGTTGTCGTAGAGGTACGCCACCGACTCGTGCAGGTCGTGCAGCACCTGCGCCTGGTGGCCGAGGTACGTGTCGAGGACGTTGGTCGAGAGCTTGAGCGTGAGCCCCATCGCGTCGCGGTTGTTGTCGTGCGCGACGTAGTGACCCCAGTAGATCAGGTTCGGGTATGCCTTCCCTGGGTTCGCGACGCGCCAGCGGTAGATGTCCACCATGCGATCGCGCCCGTCCACCTCGACCACCGGCGTGATGAGCGTGATGAGATTGTTGCGGATGTGCTTGACGTACGGGCTCTCGTCCACCGCGAGGCGATAGGCGAGCTCCATGAGCGCGGTCGGTGAGCCGGCCTCAGTCGAATGGATGGTGCCGGTGATGTAGTACACCGGCGCGGCTTCACCCGCGATCCGGTAGGCTTCGGTGTCGTTCATCCCGATCGTGCGCGGGTCGGCGAGCTTGGCGAGCTTCGCGCGATTCTCCTCCATCTTCGCGATCAGCTCTTCCGACGCGACCGCGACGGCGATCATCTCGCGGCCTTCTTCACTCCGGCCGATCGAGAACACCTTCACCCGCGCCGACGACTTCTCGAGCAGCCGCATGTACGCGTAGATCTCCTTCGAGTACGGCAGGTTCCCGCGCGCACCGGCGATGTCGCCGAGGATGGCTTTCGGTGTCGGCACTGTCGCAGATGCCGGCAAGTAGTCCACGAGCGGCGAGAGGAAGAAGCTCTCGGTCGTGTACGCCTTGATCTTCCGCGTGTACTCCTCGTCGATCGGCTGGTTGGGCTCGCGGCCCGGCCGCGCCGCCGCCTGGTCGACGGACGACGGGATCTGCGCGGCAAGGGCCGTAGGGAAGAGCACGAGCGAAAGAATTCCGAGGAGTCGGCGCATCATCTGTGAGAAGAAGTTGTAGCGGCGGGATACCACGCGTGTGGTCCGCAAACGACCGCAGGAAACAGCCTGTAAGCTGCTTAGGCGTATGCTTCAGCTAGCAGGTGATCAGGTGGGTGTGGCGCTCCGGTGAGATGCATCAGACTCAAGGGCGACACCTGACGTGCTGTTGGCTGAAGCTTACGCCTGAGTATCCGAAAGCTGCCACCTGTGATAGCGTGGCAGCTTCATTATCCAGAAAGCGTCAGGACCAGCGGAGGTCCTGGTTGGACAGTGGTAGCGTCCGTACACGCTTTCCCGTAGCCGCAAAGATCGCATTGCAGAGCGCGGGAATGACCGGCGGCAGTGCTGGCTCCCCCAGCCCCGTCGGCGCCACTGCCGACTTGATGAAGTGCACCTCGATCGGCATCGCATCGGTCAGCCGAGGCAGCGGGAAGTCGTCGAAGTCCGCCTGGACGGCCTGTCCCTTGTCGATCGTGATTTCCTGCCCGTAGGCCTGCGCCAGTCCGTCGAGCACCGAGCCCTGCACCTGGTTCTCGGCATTCAGCGGGTTGATGATCTCGCTGCCGATGTCGCCCACCGCCCAGACCTTCTCGACCCTGAGCTTGCCCGCCTGCGTCACCTTCACCTTCACCACCTCAGCGAAGTAGCCGCGATGACTGAAGTGGAACGCCACGCCCATGCCCGTGCCCTTGGGCAGGGTGGTCCGTCCCCATCCCGACTTCTCACGGACCAGCTCGAGGATCGCGCGCGCCCGAGCGGCGTCGTATGGCGCGGGCGGCTGCTGCCCGGCCGCTGCGGGCGGCGATTCCGCCTGTGGCTGCGAGAGCAGATCGATGCGGAACTGCAGCGGATCCTTGCCGGCCGCGATGGCCAGCTCGTCGATGAACCCCTGCGTTGCGAACGAGATGCCGTTGCTACCCGGCGCACGGAGGAATCCCGTCGGCACCTGGAGTGGCATCGTCGACACGTCGAGCGAGAAGTTCGGCACGAAGCGGGCAGGGAACTCCGTCCCGCCGATTTGTGCCGCGGCCACGAAGCCATTGCCTTCGCCGAACGACACGAAGTGATCGCGCCACGCGACGATCTTGCCCGCCGCATCCACGCCGCCCGAGAAGTAGTGGAATCCCGCCGGACGATAGAAGCCGTGCTGCATGTCGTCCTCGCGCGTCCACACGAGCTTCACCGGCACCTTGGCCTCGCGCGCAATCCACGCTGCCTCGACCATGTAGTCGTTGTTCAGGCGACGTCCGAATCCACCGCCGCACCGCGTCATGTGCACCGTGATGTCCGTGTCCTTCATGCCAAGCGTGGTCGCAACCATCTGGCGGCCATTGGCTGGCGCCTGCGAGGGCGCCCACATCTCCATCGTCCCGTCGGCCTTGTAGTGCGCCGTGCAGTTCATAGGCTCGAGCGACGCATGCGCGATGAACGGATAGAAGTACTCGCCCTTCACCGTCTTCGCCGCGCTCGCGAGCGCGGCATCGACGTCGCCGTCCTTCCGCAGCGTACGCTGGGCCGGCTGCTTCGACAACTCGGCAGCCTTCGCCGCAAACCCCGCGCTGCTCTGCGCTGCCGCGGTGCCCTCGTTCCACGTCACCTTGAGCTTCTGCCGAGCGCTGCGTGCCTGCCACCACGAGTCGGCGACGATCGCCACGCCGGGCAACAGGCCATTCAACGCCGTCCCGCCCTCGACGACGAACGCGTGCTTCACCCCGGGCAGCGCCTTGAGCGCGTCGACGTTGGCCGTCGCGACCTTGCCGCCGAACACGGGGCTCTTCACGAACATCGCGTAAAGCATTCCCGGCACTTCGACGTCGATGCCAAACAGCGGTTGTCCCGTCACGATCTTCTTGACGTCGATCGCACGCATCGGCTTGCCGATGATCGTGAAGTTCTTCGGGTCCTTGAGCTTCACCGTCGCGAGGTCGGGCGCCGGGATCGAGGCCGCCTTGGTCGAGAGCTCGCCGTACGTCATCGAACGCTTGCTGGCGCGGTGATGCACCACGCCCTTCTCCGTCTCGAGCTCGTCCGATGCCACGCCCCACGCCTGCGCCGCCGCGCCCACGAGCATCGCACGTCCCGCCGCGCCCACGCGCCGCATTGGCAACCAGTTGTTCGGCGTCGCCGTGCTTCCGCCGGCGGACTGCCCCTGGAACTTCGTCGTGTCGAGATCACCCTGCTCGATCCGCACGTTCTTCCACTCCACATCCAGCTCCTCGGCGATCAGCATCGGGAGCATCGTCTTCACCCCTTGGCCGATCTCGGGGTTCTTGGAGACGATTGTCACCAGCCCGTCGGGGGCGATGCGGATGAAGGCGCCCAATTCGGCGGCGCCGAGCGGCTGGATGTAGCTCGCGAGGAGGATGCCGCCGCCGGCGATTGCGCTCGCGCGCAGGAAGTCGCGGCGCGAAACCTGGGATGTCGTCGTCACTTGGTACCTCCCACCGGACGCGTGGTGCCCGACTTGATCTCGGCGGCGCGGTGAATCGCCTGGCGGATGCGCAGGTACGTCGCACATCGACAGAGGTTCTCGTTCATCGCCTCATCGATCTCTGCGTCCGTCGGCTTGGCGTTCCGCGCCAGCAGCGCGGCGGCGCTCATGATCTGGCCGGCCTGGCAGTAGCCACACTGCGGGACGTCCAGCTCCTCCCACGCGCGCTGGAGCGCATGCGTGCCGTCAGGCGAGAGCCCCTCGATGGTCGTGATGTCGGCCCCTTGGCAGTTCGACATCGGCGTCATGCACGAGCGCATCGCAGTACCGCCCATGTGCACGGTGCAGGCGCCGCATTGCGACAGTCCGCACCCGAACTTGGTGCCCTTGAGGTTCAGCGTGTCGCGGAGCGCCCAGAGGAGCGGCATGTCGCCTGGTACGTCCACCGACTTCTGCTGCCCATTGACCTTGAAGTTGACCTTCATCGGATTCCCCTGAGTTGTTTCCGTTGTCATCCTGAGCGCAGCGAAGGATCTGCACCTGCCTCAATCTGTCCCACGACCATGATGGCGTCCAGCAAAAGCCACGCGGCCTTACACCCCGCGCACGCAGCATATCATTGACGTGCCCCTACACCCGCGCCTCCCTTGAGTGGATACGCAGTCCTCGCCCGATTCGATGGGCCCAACGTCGAGCCGGCCGAGCTCGACCGCTTCGCCCCCCGCGTTTGCCACGCGCGGCCCCGACGCCGCCGCCCGCTGGCATCGCGGGCGCATCGGCGTTGCGAGCTCGGTGCTACACACGGGTGACCCCCGTCTCGACGTCGCCATCGCCTCGATCGACGACCGCCTCGACGTCGCCGGCCAGGTCCGCATCGATGGCCCCGCTGACCTCCTCGACGCGCTCGCCGCCGCCGGCCGCACCCTCGACGCGCGCGCAGCCGACGTCGCCCTCTTCGCCCACGCCTGGGACGTCTGGGGCGACCGCGCGCTCGCACGCATCCTCGGCGACTTCAGCGTCGTCATCCACGCTCGCCACGACGACTCGATCACCCTCGTGCGCGATCCGATGGGCGTTCGCATGCTGTTCTTCGCGGCCGACTCGCAGCAGATCATCGCCTCGAACACCCTCGCCGCCGTCCTTGCCGCACCCGGCGTATCTCGCTCGCTCCACGAGGACGCCATCGCCGACTTCATCGCGGTCGGCATGAACGAAAACCTTGCCGGCACCAGCTATCGCGACGTCCGCCGCGTGCCGCCGGGCCACGTCGTCACGCTCAGGCGCGAGCGCGACCCGATCGCCAGCCGATACTGGACCTTCCCGGATCCGCCCGAGCGGCGCCTGCCGACCGAGGAGGCGTACGCCGACGGCTTTCGTGAGGTGCTGACCGCTGCCGTCCGCGATCGCCTGCGCACGTCGTCGGCCGCCGTGTTCATGAGCGGTGGACTGGACTCGACGTCCCTCGCCGCCGTCGCGAGACGGGTCCTACCGCCCGCAGGCCTTCACGCCATCACCGTCGATCTCCCGACCATCGCCGCATCTCCCGAGGCGCACGGCGCGGGCGTCGTCGCCGAACTGCTCGGCATCCGACATACCATTGTGAATGGCGATCCCTTCGGGCTTCGCGAGGGCGTCGGCACCACCGGGTGCGCGCCGTTCACGACGCCGGAGCCCTACGCCGACGGCGAGGTGGACGTCTGGGACGCGTTGCTGCGCGCTGCCGCTCCCGCTCGGGTTGCACTCTATGGCGAGGATCCCGACAGCATCCTCGCGCCGCCGAGCCTGCCCGCAATGCTCCGCACCTTCTCCCCATGGCGCGTCGCCACCGACATCGCCCGCTACGTCGCCGCCGAAGGCGCTCGTCCGCACCTTGGCCTCCGCAACGTGCTGCGGGATCGCCGCGAGCGCGCGTCCGAGCGCGACGCGTCCGCGGGGCCAGTGTGGTTGCGCGCCGATCTTCGCGCGCGTCGCGCCGAGCGCCTCGCGGCGCCGTCGCCGGACTTCTCGCATGCACGTCCAGCGGTGGCGCGCCGCATGGCGCACCCGATGTGGCAGTCGCTGCTCGAATCCCTCGACGCAGGACTGCACGGTGTTCCCATCGACATCCGCCTTCCGTATCTCGACCTCCGCGTGATCGAATGCGCCCTGTCCGCACCGCCGATTCCGTGGACGCAGCACAAACGCCTCCTGCGAGAAGCGATGCGTGGGCTGCTACCGGAAGAGGTGCGGCTGCGCCCGAAGTCCGGCCTCGCGGGCGCCGACGACGCGCGCCTCGCGCAGTGGTGGTCGCGCAATCCGGCACCGTTCGTCCCATCGGAGACACTGGCGCATTTCGTTGACGTCCGCGCCCTGCCGGCGATCACCCCCGAGAGCGATCTCGCTGCGCAGCACCAGCACCTGCGGCTGCGCACGCTGGACCGATGGCTATGCGCTGCCGCGAGAAACGCGTAGTGCTGGATCGCGCCGGCGGTCGCGGAGGGAGGGGTGGTCCAGGGGGGCGCGGACGCAGAGGCGGTCCTCCGCCTCGGTCTCCCGCATGACGCATCCATTATCTGGCGAAACAACGGCGACCGGAATGTCGACGATCCTGTTTACATCACGCCGATCTTCGCCGTGTCACAGGGCGTGTTCGCCGCGCTGGAATCGCGGCGGCTGTCCGCGCCTTAACGCCGAGTATACACGAGCGTCAAAGGCACGACGGTGCTGGAATCTGCCAGTGTGATGCTGGATCCGTCGAATGCCGCACGCTGCTTCGAGCTGTCGGGTGCGGTGAACGTGAGCGTGCCCCCGCTCACGGCCCACTGTCCAGTACCGGTATCCGCATAGACCGACAGGTGATTCTCCACCCGCTCTTCGCTGCGCAGCGTGCTGAGGAAGGATCCATCGGCCTTCAGGTCGATCGTGCTCTGCGTGATGTCCACCGAGAATCCGGTATCGGCGAACATGCGGAAGGGCAGGGCCTTACCGTTGATCGTCGAGAGCGCCCATACGCCGACGGCGCTCGTTGGACCCGTTGCCGAATCGCCTCCGCAGGCGGCCATCGCCGTTGCCAGCGCGAATGCAAGGACGATCAGGCGCCGCGGTACAAGGCGATGCGAAGTACGGGAGGCAGTCGTCGTCATTTTATGAATCATGTGAAGTTCCCTTCTAACGAGGTCGTGATGCGGCAGTTCGTCCTTCTCGTTGCGCTGTCGCTGATTGGGTGCGGTGGCTCCGACTCCCCGCCCACCGCGCCGGCAGGCGGCGGCGCAACGGCCGAGGTGTTCACGCCAGGCAATACGTTCAGTCCGTTCAGCACGACGATCGCCCTCGGGGCGTCGGTCAAGTTCAACATTACTGGCGTGCCCCACAACGTGATCTTCGCGTCCATCACCGGCGCACCGGCGAACATCAACATCGTCTCCAACGTCGTCGTCACCCGTACGTTCAACACCCGAGGCACCTTTCCCTACGACTGCACCGTGCACCCCGGCATGTCGGGGCAGGTCGTCGTGCAATGAGACCGTCTAGCGCGTGACCCCTCGCGTCGTCGGCGTCCATCCCGGGAACACGAACCCGAGATTCGCATTGTCCAGGCGCTTGCTCACGATCTCAGCGAGGATATCGCGCAAGTCGATGGTAACCTTGAGATCCTGACTGTTCTCGAGGTTTTCGCGCGCCAGTCCGGGCCAGTTGTTCACGAGCACGCGCCCGCCCGCGATCCCTTTGCCCATCGCGAACATCGCCGTGCCGCGACCGTGGTCGGTGCCAGCGCTGCCGTTCTCTCGCACGTTGCGCCCGAACTCGGATACCGCCACCACCGTCACGCCATAGCTCGTTGTGCCCTGCATGACGTCGGCATAGAACGCCGCGAGCGCGTTGGAGAAGTCGCGCATCGTGTTGAACATCGATCCGGCCGTGGGATTCTGCTGCGCGTGCGTGTCCCACCCGCCGATGTCCGCCTGCGCAGCCTCGATGCCCACGTCGGCCTTGATCAACACCGCGATCGACCGCATCGCACGGCCGAAGGAGGAGTTCGGATAGACCGCGCCGTTGGCCGGCGTGTACCCGGTGAAGTTGACGGTGCGGAGTAGCGCAATCGTGTTCGTCGCGTCGAGCGCCGCTGCCTGCGCGGGCTGGGGCGCGGTTGCGTAGTCGTCGCGGAGCACCGCCGCGCGTGCTGCAAGCGTGGTGGCGCTGCCACCGATCGTGAAGTTCGCGGGGTCGGCGATCGGGAGCGTCCGCGGCGCGCCCACGAGCGTCTTCTGCAAGCCGTTCGAGAGGCCGAGCGCGCGCAGCGGTGCATCCGAGCGCACCGGGGGAACGCTGGCGAGGTGACGCCCCAGCCAGCCAGTGACGAGCGATGCATCCGCCGGCTTGCCCACCTCGAGGTAGCGTTGCGCATCGAAGTGCGAGCGGGAGTTGTTGAACTGTCCGGTCGCATGCACCACTAACAGGTCCCGTGCGGTGTACGCCGGCATCAGGCCGCTCATCGCCTGCGGGAATGCGAAGAAGTTGTCGAGCGCGATGCCACGCGTCGCCGTCGCCGCCGCGTCCGGGCGCGGGATCGCAATCGTCGCGCGCGACGTGTAGTAGCTCGGATCGCCGAACGGCACGCACAGCGACAACCCGTCGGCGCCCCCGCGCAGGAATACCGAGACGATGATGTCGCGCGCCCCCGCGTGGCTTTCGGACAGCACGATCTTGGGCAGCCACGCCGGAAAGTACGCCGCCGCGCCGCTGGCCGCGGCAGCGCCCACGAACTGGCGTCGCGACAGCGCATTGTATTCGGAGCAGCCGGTGTCCTGGCAGTCGAGTTCCTGGTCGTCGGTCATCGCATGGCTCCGTTCAGTACCACTGGAAATCGGACGAGGCGAGCGCCAGGCCGATCGTCTCACGAATGCGGGTGTCGTTGAGCGTGCCGGCCGCCAGGTATCCCCGGAGTGCGGTTCGCACCGTCGGCGAGATCTCGCCCGCGAAGATCCGCTTGTCGATCAGGCTGATGGCGCCGTCCACACCGGCCGCCAGGTAGGGCGCGGCATCCACCGTCACCGGGGCCGCGCGGTAATTCGACATCACGCTCGCGAACGCCCACCGCGGAGTGATGTTGCCCGCCCACCATTCGACGGTGTCCGGATAGCCGTCCGGCGTCTCCCAGATGAAGAGCGGTTGGCCCAGTCCCCCCAGACTGCGGTTGAGCGCATCCGTAGAAGTGACGGTCGCACCCAGCGTGCGCATCCCCGACACCAGGTAGTGGAACGGCCGCTTGTACCGCACCGGAGACGCCGCGATCCAGCCGTCGTTGAGGATTGCGCGCACCATCGACGGGATGTTGCCGCCCGTGGCCCGATACACACCGGCGATGGTGCGGATCTGCGTGTCCGTCGGCTCGCTCGTCAGCAGCCAGCGCAGCATCTTGGTGGAGATGAACCTCGCCGTGTTTGGATGTGCGAGGAGCAGGTCGATGATACGCTCGCCTTCCTTGATGCCATCCTGCCCCAGCGACGGCGAGCCCGCGGGGATCGTCACCCCGAGCACCGACTTCGTCCCCCAGTCGTGTCCAGTGGGATCGAAGAAGAAATTGCCTCGCCCGTTGAAGCTCCACCCGGTGAGCACGCGCGCCAGCTCCGAGACGTCGGTCTGGCTGTATCCGCCGTCAACCCCCAGCGTGTGCAGCTCCATCAGCTCTCGCGCGTAGTTCTCATTCGGACGGCCCACGCGACTCTGGTTCTGGTCGAGATAGGCCAGCATCGCCGGGCTCCGGGCGCTCGCCTTCACGAGGTCACCAAACCGGCCGAGCGCGTGCTTGCGGATCACGTCGCGGTCGTCGATCAGCTTGAGGTAGCCGACGTCCTGCACATAGATGTTGAAATGGTCGCTCCAGAACTCGACCATTCGCTCATAGAGTTGCCGCTGCGAGAAGATGGCGCGATGGACGGTAGCCTGCTGCAGGGTCGCGGCGATGGTGCCCGGCGCGATTTGGTAGAGCGATTCAGGGGTCCCCGTGAGCGTCGGATACCGCGCCGCGACATCGGCGGCCACCTGCGTATCGGAAAGCTGCGTGTACTTGAGCTGCCGGTTGAGCCACCCCTGGTAGCCCATCGCCCGTATCGACGCGACGTCCGCCTCAGAGGGCCCGAAGGTCGCGCGCCTGAGGAGGCGTATCGCGGTGTCTCGCCACGACGCAGGTGCGGCCGGCACCTCCAGCTGCCGCACGGTCTGGAAGAGGCCCGTCGTTACGGGGATCGCCCGTCGCGGCTTCTGCGCGGAGATCTTCGGCGCCATCCCAACCGCGGCCATCGCGCCGAGGAAGAAGAAGGTTCGCCTCGACGTCCGTTCGGGTGACGCGATGCCGACCTCGGCCTCGATCTTCTGCTCCTGCTCCGGGTCCATGGCGGGTCCAGGGTTCAGCGGCATGGCGATGCTCAGCGTGACACGTGCGGGACGAGCCGGGCTCAGAAACCGCGATCGTCCGAACGGTAGACGATCGCTGGAGGTCGGGAAGTGATGCGGCTCACGATCTACGCGAAAGACGCCCGATCCCGATGGTTGTTAATACTCGTCGCACCGTCCCGTTGGAATGGCGATGTTAACGTTGCACGGTGCCGTGCGTCAGTCAGGGCAGGTGCGCTCCCGCCGCGCAAGCATCTCGACACCTCTCCGGAGATTTATCCAATGCGAAAGTCCCTGCTCACCACGCTGTCGGGCGCCGCCCTCGCCCTCGTCCTCTCGGCCGCCGTCGCCGAGTCACAGGCCACCACGCGGAAGGCCGGTGGTGATCCCGCTGCCCGGCGCGAGGCGATGAAGGAGCGGCGTGAGGAGATGAAGGAGCGTCGCGATGAGCGGAAGGAGCGCATCGATGCCCTCACCCCCGCACAGCGCGAGGCGGCCAAGGAGCACATGAAGGCCTATCAGGAGCAGCGGAAGCTCGTCCTCGAGCAGGTGAAGGCGGGAACCATCGACCGGAAGACGGCTGCCGAGCAGCTCAAGGCCTGGCGCGAGGCTCACAAGCCCGCGAAGCCCTAACCGTTCGAATGGTGCGCGCCCGTCGCACGATGCCAGGCGCCGCGACGATCCTCGTCGCGTCGCTTGGCGCTTTG
>JBKJMP010000199.1:0-11685 GCA_046596395.1 Gemmatimonadaceae bacterium | reverse complement strand
ACGATTCGGTTCGCCGACCTGGCCGGTGATGATACAGTCGCCTTCCCGCGATGATCTCGCCGTGACGTCCGCGCCTCGCCCCACATTGCCACCGGCGCGGGAACCGCCGCGACGTGGAGGCAGTTCTGGGGATCACACGGTATACGCTGCGAGATATCGCGTTGCCGATGACTTCTCGAGCCGAGGTGGCTCATGGGTAGCGCGACGAAGCAGGGTCAGTTGTGGGGAGCACGGGCGCAGGACTGGGCGGCCTATGTGGAACAAGTGGGGCTGCCTCTTTTCGGTGCCGCACTCGATGCCGGCCGCGTGACCGCCGGCACCCGCCTGCTGGATGCTGGGTGCGGCGCGGGACTCTTGTCGCTGTTGGCCAGCCTCCGCGGCGCGGAGGTCACCGCGCTCGACGCCTCCCCTGCCCTGCTGGCCATAGCGCGGCAACGCGTGCCCTCGGCCGACGTGCGCGAGGGCGATCTCGAGACGCTTCCCTTCACCGACGCCAGCTTCGACGCTGTTGCGGCCGTCAACAGCGTCTTTTACGCTGCGGATATGGCGGCCGCCATGCGCGAGCTCGTTCGCGTCACGCGCCCCGGCGGGCGAGTTGTCGTCACTGCCTGGGGCCCGCCGGAGAAGTGCGAGTTCCTAAAAGCCGTCATGCCGGCGCTCGGGCCGCTGATGCCGCCCCCGCCGCCGGGCGTTACCCCCCCGCATCCGGGAGCGCTGTCCGAGCCGGGCGCGTTGGCTGCCGTGCTGACGGCAGCGGGCCTGCACGACGTGGAGCGGGGCGAAGTCCATTGTCCCTTCGCGTTCCCGAGCACCGACGCCTCGTGGCGTGGGAATTCCAGCGCTGGCGTCAACCAGGCCGCCATCGCGCACAGCGGGGAGGCCGCCGTTCGCGCTGTCTACTCTGCTGCCGACGCCGCTCACATGCGCGCGGACGGGAGCGTACGCTACGAGAACGTGTTCCTCTGGGCGGCGGGTGAAAAGCCGATGTCTTAGGCAGCGAATTGCCGCAGGTGATAGTCGAGGTGCATCTGCAGGAGCTTGCCCCACTGCCGAGCCGTCATCCTCCCGAATAGCGGATGCGGCTTCCATGCGTCATCGGTTCTCGCGTGCCATGCCGCGTCCACGACCTTCAGCAGCTGTGCCTTCTCATCGGCGACCTGAAACCGCAGCGCGCTCGGGATCTTGAAGCCCTTGGGAAGGCGGAGACCCACGGGCTGCTCCTGAAGCAGGTCCACTGTCACCCATTTGCCGACGGTTCGGGAGATTGGATTGCTCTCGTCGGGGAGATCGTAAAAGCCCAGCGAACCGCCACACGCAGATTGAGATGGTGCAGCATCTGATCCACCTCCATGCTCCCCCACTGCCGTGGAGATTGGGGGGTTACCCCCTCGATGCGCCGTCGATACTCCGACCGCTTCTCTACCGTGAAGAAGAGCATCCCATCTACCGGCGTGAGCCTCAGGGTCCGTGGGATGGCGCGCGCCATCGCAACGCTGGACATCAGGAGGTGAGGGTCGAGGAGGTCGCGGAGCAGCTTCATGTGGGCGCCGCCACCCCTTTGCGACCGGAGCCCGAGGGCGACGCCGGGATCGCGTCGAGGCGAAAAGCTCGGCGAATTCCGGCATCCAAGGCGGCGGCGGGTGCGAATCGGCGAAGGAATCGCAGGCGACTCGCGCGTCCGCCAGCCGGGTATCGGAGCTTCGGATGAGCCGCCAGGGCGGCCTTGAGGACTGCGTCGGCCACGACACCAGGCTCGTCTCCCGTTTGGAGGAGCTCCCGTACCCTCCGGCCCACGGCGGCGCGAATGTCTCGATACTCGTCGAGCGTCGAGTCAGCTTCGATCAGGTGCGCGTCGAACTGCGTCCGCGTGTGCGCGGGCTCGATGACCGATACGCGGATGCCCTGCGTGCGCAACTCGTGGTCGAGTGATTCGGAGTAGCCCGCGACCGCGTGCTTGGTTGCGGCATAGAGGGCCCAGAACGGCGCCGGCAAGAAGCCCAGAACGGAGCCGATGTTGACGATGCGACCGCCTCCATGTCGCATGTAGGGGATGACCGTACGCGTCATGCGGACGATCCCGAAGAAGTTGGTGTCGAAGATCGACTGCGCCTGCTCGATGGAACTCTCTTCCGCCCCTGCGGGGGCGAGGCTGAAGCCCGCGTTGTTGACGAGCAGGTCGATGCGGCCTTCCCGTCGCACCAATTCCTTGACGACGGCGTCCACGGATGCGTCGCTGGTGACGTCGAGGCACAGCATCTCGAACGATCGTTCGTCTGCGGCGGCGGACCGCCTACTGGTCCCGTAGACCTTGTAGCCCGCGAGCGCCAGCCGCACCGCCGTGGCCTCGCCGATGCCTGACGAGGCGCCGGTCACGAGCGCGATCTTTCCGTGGTGTCGCTGAGTCACCTGACGCGCTCCTCTTGATTCCAGTTCGATGCATACATGATGGCCGTCATCATTATTAGGATATATGACGACCATCATGTATATTGTCAAGCAGTGAACACACCGGGAGATCCGAAATGAAAGTGAGCAGGGAGCAGGCCAGCCTGAACCGGGAGCGGATCCTCGAGGCGGCAGCGCAGCTGTTCCGTGAGCGCGGGTTCGATGGAATCGGCGTCGCCGACCTCATGAGAGAGGCGGGCCTTACGCACGGCGGCTTCTACGGGCACTTCTCCTCGAAGGATGGCCTCATTGCCGAGGCGTCGGCACGCGCGCTGACGGGCACGTTTGCGCTGCTGAACAAACAGGCAGCGAGTGGGGTCGGCGATCCCCTCGCCGCCGTCGCCGGCAACTATTTGAGTAGCAGGCACCGCGACCATCCGGGCACTGGCTGCCTGCTCGCCGCGCTCGGACCGGACGTGTCGCGGCAGGGTCCGGCCGTCCGCGCGACCGTGACTGACTACGTGCGTTCCGCCGTCGATCTCTTGATGACGCTGGTCCCAGGCAAGTCGAAAGCCGCACGGAGGCAAAGGGCCATCAGCACGTATGCGACACTGGTCGGCACCATGGTCATGGCGCGGGCCGTGAATGACCGGGCGCTGTCACAGGAGATCCTGGATGCTGGTGTGAAGTCTGTTGCACGTTAGCCCGGATTTCTCACGAGGGCATTGAATAACGGCTGTTCCGAGTGGTATTAGACGTTTGTCGAGAACGTTCTACATACCAACAGGACGCAGCCGTTATTCGGACAGCGTGTATCGCGGATATGCTGCACTTTCAAAAGGTCGCGGGGCGGGCCGTCGTCGCACGAGTTGACGGCGGCCGCTCACCATGCGCACGACGTTCGAAGTATCGCCGTCACGGGAGCGACAGCTGGCCGCGGCGGCCTTCACATTGAAGCGCGTCACTGGCATCGGCGGCATCTTCTTCGAGCCTAATGATGTGCCTGCGCTCCACGCGTGGTACCGACGGCATCTCGGCATCGATGTCCAGGAATGGGGCGGCACCGCGTTCACCTTGGCCGAGCAGGTGGAGATGTGGCACTTCGCTCGCTGAATATGGACGTGAACGTCGACTCCGATCGCACGATCTGCGGCTGGCGCGTACGATCAGCGCTTCCGCTGCCGGAACTTGCATCGTGGGACGGGGACGATCGAGAGCCCGACATCGAGATTCAGCTCGCGTCGGTTCCCGCCGAACTGCCTGGCGCGGTGCACCGCGGCCCATTCCTCCAGATTGCCGCGAATGGCACGTGCCAGTTCGAGGTCGCCGCCGTGGCGCGCTACCTGATCACGGCAGGCCGGACGATTATCGTCGATCAGCGGCCTCGCGGCGACGCCGCAGCAGTGAGGCTCTTCCTTCTCGGAACGGTCTTCGCACTGCTCTGTCATCAGCGCATGGTACTGCCCATCCACGCGAGCTGTGTCTCGATCGACGGAACGGCCGTTGCGTTCGCGGGCGACACCATGGCCGGAAAGTCCGTGCTTGCCGCCATGCTCATTCGCGAAGGCCACACGCTGCTGGCCGATGACGTGTGTGTCGTCGACTGGCGCGACGACGGCGCCGCGGTCGTCCTTTCAGGAGCTCCGCGTCTGCTGTTGTGGCGACAGGCATTGCTTGAATTGAACGTCGCCTTCGAGCCGGGAGTGCGCGCGCGCGCGGAGCTGGAGAAATACGTTGTTGCAGTCCCTGGCAACCCGGGTCCGCTTCCGCTTGGTGCCGTCTATGAACTGGAAATCGGCCGTCCGCCGTCCCCCCCGGTTCCCATTTCGGACGTATCGCGGCCCAGAGACGCGCACTCCATCCTTCACTGCGCATTGCTGGGGCAGCAGCTACGCAGTGCGCGTGCGGTGCAGGACCACGTGGCGCGCCTGACCGCCGCGGCGCCGCGGTACTCGCTCGCCATGGGCGGAAGTGTGCGGGATGCCGCCGCAGCCGCCCAGTTCGTCATTCGTCATCGCGCGCTGCCGGCATGACGGGAATCCTCTGGCTCGCGTCGTATCCGAAATCAGGCAATACGTGGATGCGGTTGGCGCTTCAGAGCCTGTGTCACGCCGGCGAAGACCTCGATCTCAACGACAGGCGAGGACGCGCGTTGTACGCCTCGTCGCGCTATCTGTTCGACAGAATCCTGAATGTCGAGTCATCGGACCTCACGCCGGAGGAAGCCGCGGCCGCGCAACCGGGAGTCTTCGAGCAGATCGCCGCCAGGGTGAGCGGGCCTGTCCTTCTCAAGACGCACGACGCATGGACGCTCACCGCCGCAGGCGTGCCGTTGATGCCGGCGAGCGTGACGGCGGGTGTGGTGTATCTCGTGCGGGATCCACGGGATGTCGCGTCGTCGCTTGCCCATCACCTCGGAGTCTCGATCGACACGGCGATCGGCAGGATGGCAGATCCGGGGGCCATGCTCGCGGCATCGAGCGGGCAGCCGCTGCGTCAATTGCCTCAGCGGCTGCTGACATGGAGCGAGCACGTCGAGAGCTGGCTCGATCGTTCCGGGCTTAGACTGTTGCTCGTACGCTACGAGGACATGATCGCGGACATGTCCAGCGCGCTGACGCGAGTGGTCGAATTTGCTGGCCTCGAGGCGGACGCAACTTCCATCGAGCGCGCCGTGGAATCGGTCCGCTTTTCGACGCTGCAGGCTCGCGAAGATCGCCATGGATTCGACCAGGGACCGGCGGCGATCAACCGCTTCTTTCGTCGTGGAATCGCCGGTGCCTGGCGCGACGAGCTCGAACCGGCAGAGGTTGACAGAATCGTCGATGTCCACGGGACAATGATGCGCCGGCTTGGATATGAGATTGGCGCGCCCTGACCTATGGCTTCGCGTGGCCCGCTGGCGAGGCGCTGCTCCACCCACCAGAATGCGCTCCGTGACAGACACCACCGACAAGCTCTGCCCGACCTGCGGCACGAGGTACCCGCCGGCGGAGCGATTCTGCCCAAGAGACGGAACCGCCCTCAAGGCGGAGAGCGGTACGGCAGTCGTCGGATCGGTCATCGCCGACCGCTACCACGTCATCAGCAAACTCGGCGAGGGCGGCATGGGCCAGGTGTACCTGGCCGAGCACGTGAAGATGGGGCGCAAGAGCGCGGTGAAGCTCATGAACCCCGGCCTCGACGGCGACGCCGATGCCATCAGCCGCTTCAATCGCGAGGCAGCCAACGCGAGCCGGATCAATCACCCGAATGTCGCCGGCATCTATGATTTCGGGGAGACGTCGGACGGCCTGATCTTCCTCGCGATGGAGTTTATCGAGGGAGAGTCACTCACCTCGCTCGTCACGCGCAGTGGTCCGCTCGCTCCGGTACGCGCTGCGGACATCACGCGCCAGGTCGCCGAGGGACTCGAGGCCGCGCACGAACGCGGCATCGTGCATCGCGACCTCAAGCCCGACAACATCATGATCGCCAAGGGCCGCGCCGGCGCGGACCTCGTGAAGGTGGTGGACTTCGGCATCGCGAAGGGCGCGGCGGACAACCAGAAGGTCACGCGCACCGGCCTGTCCGTTGGGACGCCGGAGTATATGAGTCCCGAGCAGTTCACGGGCGACACCGTCGAGAGCACGAGCGACATCTACTCGCTGGGGCTCGTGGCGTTCAACATGTTCACGGGCGAGATGGCCTTTCAGGGGACGTCGGCGCGCGAGCTGATGGTCAAGCGCCTCTCGTCTCCGCCGCGCACGCTCGCGGAAGCCCGCCCCGGTGTGGCGTGGCCCGACTCGGTCCTCCAGGTGATGGACAAGGCACTCGCGCCGGAGGTCGCCGAGCGATACCAATCGGCCGTCACGTTCGCGCAGGACCTCGGCTCGGCCGTCGCGGAGATGCCGGATCGATCGAGCCACGCGACAGAGGTCATGCCCTCCAGCGCGAACGTGCTCGCCGGCGCTCGTCCCAGCATCGCTGCCAGACGTTCGACGTCGAGCGCATTGTCGGCACCACAGCCGACGTCGCCGCCCTCGCGACGACATCAGATGGTGATCGCGCTCACGCTGATGGGCGCGGTGGCAGTCGCGGTGGCTTTCGCCTCGGGAATGCTCGGTGACGGTGGATCGCAACCTGGGACGCCGACCGCGGGTGTCGCTCCCAAGGTCACGGCGGATTCCGGAATGGTCCTCATTCCCACCGGCGACTACACCATCGGTGCGAATGACGGCCCCCCGCTCGCTCGGCCGTCACACACGGTGCGCGTCGGCGCGTTCGCGATCGATCGCACCGAGGTGACGATGGGCGCATACAAGGCGTTCGTGGACATGACGAAGGCGCCCGCGCCATGGGCAGGCGAAATGCCGGAAGCGAGCCTTCCCGTTACAGGCGTGCGATGGGGTGACGCGCGGAACTACTGCGCGTGGCGGCACACGGAAGGCGGACGTCTGCCGACGGAGGCGGAGTGGGAGGCGGCCGCGCGCGGTCCATCTGGTCGCGCGTTTCCCTATGGCGCAACAGCCGAGGCGGTGAATGCGAATACGGCGTCGGCTGCGCGGAGGCGGCCGGTGCCCGTCGGCAGCTTTCCGTGGGGCGCAACGCCGGAAGGAGTCCAGGACATGAGCGGCAACGTGTGGGAATGGACGAACTCACCACTCGTCGCATATCCGGGCGCGACGCCGCTTGCCGACAGCCTGTCGCAGTATCGCGTCATCCGCGGCGGCGCATTCGACACGAACGACAACATCGCCTCGGCATTTGTCCGCGGATATCTAAAGGCGACGGCGGCGAGCCCGGACCTTCCAAATACGGGGTTCAGGTGCGCAGTGTCGGCACCTGTAAACAAAGGTCTATAGCGCGATTGTGCATTGTGTCACAGCATTTCTGCAACCGGCGTCCTATACTTTTCCCGTCCAGCCGTTCGAGAAGGACCCTGACATGCGAGGAACGACGATGTCCGAGCACCCGAAGCAGGAGAGCGCGGAAGCGCCCGAGTCCACTCAGATCGAGGAAAATGCGACGAAGGCGGAATCCGAGTTGTCCGACACACTGCTGGAGTCCGTCTCTGGCGGCGGTGAGTACCATGAAGGAGGGGACAGCTCGGGAGTCTGACCACCGGCTGAACGTTTGTAGTTGTTCGACCTCCGCTGGCAGCGCGATCGCGTCGGCGGAGGTTTGTCGTTATAGCGTCGCCTCGCTCGAATACGTAGGTTCTCGCCCATGCGACCCTCCCCTCGTGCGCCTGGGCTGATGCTCCGCGCATGCGTCGCGATGCTCACGCTCTCCGCGGCGAGACTCGACGCGCAGTGTCCCGATGGAACCCCCGCGCCCTGCAAGGGCGTCGCACAGGCCGGCGTTGCCCGCCGTGCGAACCCCGCGCTCAATGCGCGCGCGTGGATCGTCGTTCCCTTCACGAACGTCACGAGGGCACAGGAGCTCGACTGGCTCCGCGACGCCAGCGTCAACCTCCTCTCGCTCGACTTGAGCCGGTGGACGGACGTCGCCGTTGTGGACGACAAGCGCGTCGGCGACCTGCTGCGCGAGCTGCCGCCGGTTCGCCTCGCGCAGGCACTCACCCTCAACGATGGACTCGCGCTCGCGCGTCGCGCTGGCGCGGGCAACCTCGTGATGGGTGACTTCTTCAAGATCGGCAACGGCGCGCGTTTCGTCGCGAACGTATTCGATGTCCGCACTGGCGCGCGGGTGCGATCGTTCACGCAGCAGGCGACCGAGCAGGATTCGCTACTCACCGCCTTCGGTCCCATTGCGCGCGGTGTGCTCGCCGTGCCGCCGCCCCCAGATGCCCGCACCGGCGACGTCGGCACGCTCCGTCTCGACGCGTACCAGGAGTACCTGCTGGGCGTCACGGCGCTCAATCGATTCGTGCTCGACGAGGCGGACAGGCATTTCCGGAAGGCGCTCGCGATCGACTCGACCTTCGCGTTGGCCCACGTCGGGCTGTCGAGCGTCCTCGGCTGGGGCGAGGCTGCCCTGAATGGCAAGGAATCGCTCAAGCACGCGCTCGCGGCGCAGCGATATGGTTCAAGCCTGCCCGCGCGCGCGCGCGCGATGATCGTCGGCGACATCGCGCTGGCGCGCCTCGATTTCTCGGGCGCATGCGCCGCATATGCGCCGCTCGTGGCGAAGGACTCCAACGACGTGCAGGCGCTCTTCGCGCTCGGCGACTGCGCCTATCATGACAACACCGTTGTGCCGGGGGCGTCGGATTCGGTGCCCGGGACGTTCAAGTGGGGCTGGAACCTCTCGCTGCGATCACTGCGACGCGTGCTCCAGCTCGAGCCGAACTATCACGTCGCCTTCGAGCACATCCTCGAGATTCTTCGCGCCACCGAGAAACCCGGTTGCGTGCGGCGCGAAGGCAGCACCGTGTGCGAACCGTGGCGCGCGTACCTCCTCAACGATGGCGATTCGCTGGTCATTCGCCCGGTCGCGCCCACGAACACGGCCGCCCTGGACGCGCAGTTCACGCGGAGCCGCAAGGAGCGCGCGGTGATCGCCAATCTCGCCAGGGCGCGGCAAATCGCGGCCGAGTGGGTAACGGTCGACTCGACCAACTCGCGCGCCCAATGGGGCATGGCGAGCGTCCTCCTGAGCCTCGGTGACGTCGAAGGTGCGGATAGGCACCTGCGGCGCGCGTCAGTGCGCGCGTATGCGGGCGACTTTCCGCAGATGCGCGCACGGATGGAAACCGCGGCAAAGCTGGGGCGCGGTGCCGAGTCGCGTGCCTGGTTCGATTCGCTGGTCAAGGCCATTCCGGACGAGCCCTCGGTGATCGCCTTCCGGGGATCGTTCGAGTTGATGTTCGGACGACTGGGCCGCGTCCGTCAGGGATTGGCGGCGGCAACGAGCCGCTTCGGACCAGCGGCCGTGGACTACGCGACGGAAATGCCACGCGTGCTGCTCGGCCTTCCGGGCCCGGATGCTTCACGTGCCGAGCAGGCATACCTGGCGTCGATGCTCGATACGACGACCTGCGTGACCGCCTGTCGCCTCAATCGCGTGTTTCTCACGCTCGCCTACGGCATGCGCCTGAATCGCACGTCATGGCCGGAGTTTGGACAGCTCGCGAGCCGCTCTCCTCTCCGGCTCGCGCATGCGTGGTCACGCAAGGATACCGCCGCCCTGCGCAGCGTCGCGGTGCACTTCGACACCACTGCGCGAGGCAGCATCGAGACCGGGTTTTCGGACCTCAACTGGAGTACGGTGGCTGTCGAAGGGTATCTCGCGCTTGGCGACACCGCGGCGGCGCTGCGCAGCACGCGTTTCTATGTCGATACGTCGATGCGGGTTGCGAGCATCACGCGGACGACGGGCGTTGGCCTGTCCGTCGCGGCGCTCTGGCCCCGGATGATGCTTCTGCGGGCGGACCTCGCTGCCGCCACGGGGTCGAGGGCCGAGGCGCGGAAGTGGTACGCGCGCGTGATCGACCTGTGGTCAGATGCGGATGCCGAGTTGCAGCCGGAGGTGAGCCGCGTTCGAGCATCGCTCGCCGCGCTGGGACCCGACTAAGCGACGCTCTCCGGGCTGCAGGTGCTGGTCGTCACGTGCGATGCCTTCATGCCCTTATCTCCGGTCTGGCACCCAATGCACCGGCCCCAGCAAGGCGACACCATGCGACGGCACATTCTCCGTGTCGCTCATGAAGCCAATGCCACCCATGTTCTGCAAACTGGACCCAAACGCGGCGCGATAATCGGCCGCGAGATCGCGTTCCTCGGTCACCCACGTGCCGATCGAATCCTGACGATTGCGCAGCACAATCACATGCAGCCTGTCGCTCGCGCGACTCGCGAAACTGGTGCCCCGCGGCTCTACATCGCCCCATGTGTAGAAGATGATGCGCGGCCGTGCGAGCAACCCCTGCCGCCCGAAGATCACCATCAGCCGCGCAGGTGAGTCATCACGTGCTGCATCCTGAAGCACGGCGTTCTCCAGTGGCCTGTCCACCCGCCAGCTCCAGCGCAATCGGCCGTCGGACACCGCTATCGCATCCTTCAGCTGGTTGCCGAAGAACGCGGCCTGTCCGCGGGCTTCGACCCGGAGGACCTGACCATGGGTGTCATCTGCAACCACGCGAGTGACAGGCGCCTTCTGGCCGCGTACCGGGCGAACCTGCCAGCCCGGGGGTAATGCGTCGCCGACTGCCGCCTCGCCAATGCGGTCGAGTCGTACGTCAGCCGCGCTGGCGGCCGCCAGCGACGTGACAAGAACGGCGCCCGCCAACGCGAGTGCCCCTCCTGCCAGAGCGATGCGGCGCATTTGCTCATTCACGGCTATGCTCCTGACAACTGTTTCAGCGGTCGGGAAACCCGCACGCAGCCCCGCTGCTTCGTGGACGTGCTGAGACTTTCGCGATCTCGTACACCCGTCTGCGCATCGCGGTCCTGCCTGATGCCGCCCAACTTCTCGGCGACAGACCTGTCAGGTCGCACGTGCGCGCTGGACACCCCGGCCCGCTCCGTGCAACTTCTCGCCGACGTGGATCGACCCACACCCCGCCCCGACCTCGAGGAGCTGACGGCGTGCCTTCACTCATCGATCCATTTGGCAGTGCGCTCTCGGACCGGTACGTCGTGGAGCGCGAGGTGGGCCGCGGCGGGATGGCCACCGTCTACCTGGCGCAGGACATCCGGCACAATCGTCGCGTCGCGATCAAGGTGCTCCAGCCGGAGCTCGCCGCGGTGGTGGGGGCCGAGCGGTTCCTGCGCGAGATCGAGATCGCCGCAGGGCTGAGCCACCCGCATATCCTCCCCCTGTACGATTCCGGCGAGACGGGCGGCCAGCTGTACTACGTGATGCCGTACGTGGAGGGCGAGACGCTGCGCGCGCGCCTCGACCGCGCAGGTCAACTGCCGGTGGACGAGGCGGTGCGCCTCGCCGAGCAGGTGGCGTCGGCGCTCGAATACGCGCATCGCCGCGATGTCGTCCACCGCGACATCAAGCCGGAGAACATCCTCCTCCAGGAGGACCACGCCCTCGTGGCCGACTTCGGCATCGCGCTCGCGCTCTCCTCGGCGGGTGGGGAGCGGCTCACCGGCACCGGGCTCTCACTCGGCACGCCGTACTACATGAGTCCCGAGCAGGCGATGGGCGAGCGGCACGTGGACGCCCGAAGCGACATCTACTCGCTCGGCTGCGTGCTGTACGAGATGCTCGCCGGGGAACCGCCCTTCACTGGGCCGAGCCCGCAGGCGGTGGTGGCGCGCATCCTCACCGAGCAGCCGCGCGACGTACGGGCGGTGCGCGAGAGCGTGAGCCCGTTGCTCCAGCGTGTGGTGAGCACCGCGCTCG
>JBKJMP010000275.1:0-5784 GCA_046596395.1 Gemmatimonadaceae bacterium | reverse complement strand
CTTCGAGCCCGTCCGCGCAAGCGCCTCCGCCAGCGCGAGCGTTGCCGACTCGCTCAGCGGATCCACGAGCAGGCACTCGCGCGCCCGCGCCTCGACCAGTTGCCACTCCGCGCGAAGATGGTGCGCGTCGATCGCGGCAATCAGGGCATGCCGGAGCTGGCTCGCCCGGTGCTCGCGATACCCGTCGAGCCAGGCGCTGTACTCGGCAGAGATCGAGGGGGTGTAGCCGCCGAGCACCGTGAGGACGCGGAGCTCCGGACCGACGACACCCTGATCGCGCTGGAGCAGTTCGTCAAGGTCGTTGCTGCACGCGTCGGCCGGGATGCCGATAGCTCCCCGGAGCCTCGAGATCCGTGCACCCCGCTGCTGCGCGAGATACACGAGTTGGCGAACGCTGTGCGCCGCGGCCCCCACACCCTTGCCGGCCGGATAAAGGAGGCGCGCGAGCTCGTCGCGCTGGAAATACCGTCCCGCCTCCGCGCCAAGCCTGAGGAGGAGCGCAAAGAAGTGAGTCGCCGAAGGCCCGTATTCGGAGCCCTCGAGCTCGATAACGCACTCACCAAGCATGCGGAGACGCAGCACCCGGACCTCGAGCGTGGGCGAAATGGCTATCCAGAGGACCAGAATACGTTCGACGCGTCACAGAAACGTCATTCGGTCAAAACAGCTGGTCTTGCGCGGATGTCCTCGTCGGCATTCGACGGCTCATGACCGTCCGCACCGATGCCGATACTCGCTAGCAGGTACGCACGACGACTCACGCCGCCCTCGAGCCGATGGACCTGCCAGTCAGCCCCTCAAACAGCAACGCCAGCGACCTCGATGCTGACGCCGCGAATCGGGTGCATCCTACGGTCCGGCTGGGCTTCGTCGTGCGGGTGTCGATGTACCCGTTCTTCCTTCTGTTATTCGGCGTGCACACGTGGGGTCGCCCCCTACCGGCTTGGGGGCTCGCGTTGTCCCTCCTTCATGTACTCGCGTTTCCCCACCTCGCCCGGCATCTCGCCTCTCGTAGCTCCGATAGCAAGCGCGCAGAACTGCGCAACCTGCTCGTTGATTCGTTCGTCATCGGTTGCTATCTCCCGCTCACCGGCTTCAGCCTGTGGCCGAATGCCGCGGCGCTGTTCGGCGTCAACGCCGGCAACATCAGCGTCGGCGGGCCTCGGTTTGCGCTCCGCGGCCTCGCGCTCGCGGTGCTCGGTGCCGTGCTGGGCGGCTGGCTTGTTGGATTCCACGTGGAGTTTTCATCGGCCTCGAAGCTCACGGAGCTGTTGAGCATCGCCGTGCTCGGCGTCCTCATGACCCTCTTCAGCCAGCTGACGTTCGTGAAGTCGCGGCTCGTCACCCGAAGCAACCAGGCGATCCGCGACAAGAATGCGCTGATCGAGGAGCAAAAGGGGCAGCTCGAGGAGCGCGCGGGACAGCTCCAGCAGGCGCTGGCCGAGGCGGAAGCGGCGAACGCCGCGAAGAGCATCTTCCTCGCGAACATGAGCCACGAACTGCGCACGCCGCTCAACTCCATCATCGGCTTCACGAAGGTCCTCCTGCGCAACCGGAGCGGCACGATCCAGCCCGGTGATCTGGTCTACCTCTCGCGCGTGAGCTCGAATGGCACGCACCTCCTCAACCTCATCAACGGCGTGCTCGACATCTCGCGTATCGAGGCCGCGAGCGAGGAGCAGATCGACCTCTCGTCGCTCGACCTCACCGCCCTCGTGCTCGAGACGCTGAGCGAGATCGAACCGCAGGCCGACGCACGCGGCGTGCGCCTCGTCGCCGAACTCCCCGAGCGGTGCACGCTGGTCACGGACCGGGCGCGCCTCAAGCAGATCATCTTCAACCTCGTGGGCAACGCGGTGAAGTTCACGGAACACGGGACGGTGACGCTCGCGGTCGTCGCCGACGCGGCAACCGGTGAGCCCGAGCGGTTGGAGGTGCGCGACACCGGCGTCGGCATTCCACGCGACCGGCTCCAGGTGATCTTCGAGGCGTTCCAGCAGGCCGACACCACCACCGCGCGCCATTACGGCGGCACGGGGCTCGGCCTCACCATCACCCGTTCGCTTGCCACGCTGCTGGGCTGGGGAATCGAGGTGACGAGCGAGGTCGGACAAGGCTCGACGTTCAGCGTGCTGTTCAGCGCCCCCGACGCGAAGGCCGCGCGCGAGGCGGCGTAATGGGCGCGCCCGGCCCGCTCGTTAGCGCTTGTCCAGTCCCTGGATCAGCGACGTGGACGTGATGCCTTCCGCGTCCGCCTGGAAGTTCAGCACGACGCGGTGACCGAGCACGGGCAGGGCCATGGCGTGGACGTCGTCCATGTCTGGCATCGAGCGGCCGTCCATTGCCGCGCGGGCCTTGGCGCCGAGGATGAGGTACTGCGACGCGCGGGGCCCGGCACCCCAGCTCACGTACTTCTTTACCGTCGGAGACGCCTCGGCGGAGTCGGGACGCGTGCTCCGCGCGAGTTTGACGGCGTAGCTCACGATGCTCGGCGCCGCGGGGAGGCGCCGCACGAGATGCAGCAACTCGCTCAACTGCGTGCCGCTCAGCACCGGCTTGACTTCGACTTCGCGGTCCGAGGTCGTCTCGAGGACGATGCGCTCCTCCTCCTCGCGGCTTGGATAGCCAACGGTGAGCTGGACCATGAACCGATCGAGCTGGGCCTCGGGGAGCGGATAGGTGCCTTCCTGCTCGATGGGATTCTGCGTGGCGAGCACGAAGAACGGCTCGGGCAGCTTGTGCGTCTTCCCCGCGGCGGTGACGGCGTGCTCCTGCATCGCCTGGAGCAATGCGGCCTGCGTTTTCGGCGGGGCGCGGTTGATCTCGTCGGCGAGGACGATGTTCGCGAACACGGGCCCCTGCACGAACTTGAAGAAGCGCCGTCCGGTGGAGTGGTCCTCCTCCATGATCTCGGTGCCGGTGATGTCGCTGGGCATGAGGTCGGGGGTGAACTGCACGCGCGAGAACTGGAGGTCGAGTGCCTGCGAGACCGTCTGCACGAGCAGGGTCTTCGCGAGGCCAGGCACGCCGACGAGGAGGGCGTGTCCTCCCGAGAGCATCGCGGCGATGAGGTTGTCCACCACGTCGCGTTGTCCAACGATCCGGCGGGCGATCTGCTCGTTGAGCGCGGCACGAGCGGTCGCGAGCTTTTCGAGCAGCTCGACATCGCGGCTGTCGTCGCGCGCAGTACTGACTTTGAGAGAGCTCGTCACAGGGTCGGGTTCGTCACGAAAGTTGAGACAGCGGCGAGACTGGGAAGGTTAGCGGACGGCTCCCATGGCCAGAAGCGGCGTACACAAAGCGGACACACAGAGGGGGCACCCATCGGCACCCCCGTCTGACATACGCGATCGAGCGATGGTTCGCTGTAACGGCGAAAGAGGCCCGGGCGCGACCGTGCGCCGGACCTCTCTCTATCCGGCAGGGCGCGGGTAGCGCCCTGCCGGTGTGCGCGGCGCCGATTCGTGACGACGCGACCAATGAACTTCACACGCGAGGAGAGAATGCCAATCACATGCCAGCGCCGATGTCAGGCGTAACGTCTTGTGAAGCAACGATATGCGTGCACGGGCCAGTAATTTCGCAGGCCGGTGTGTGGACTGGCTGCGACGCAGTGTTTCGTCCATTCGACGACTTGTATCACAATGCCACAAGGCGTGCCATCACGTGCCACACCGCAACGCGTCGAGAATGGCACCCCTCGACGTTTCCGTCTCGAGCCGCACGTCGCGCGCGCGCTTGTCGTCCCGCAGGGCCAGGAAGGCGGGTTGGCGGAGGATTCCCGCGTTCGTCATCTCGTTATAGCGCACCTGGGCCACGAGCGTCGGCTTCACCCAGCGTGCCGGGCGTGAGCGTGAGCGTGAGCTTCCAGCAATGAGCACGTCAGAGCACGAGCTCGTGCTCGAGCTGGAGCTGAGAGCGCTTGCCTGCTCAGTGCTCGAGGCTCACGCTCAGGCTCGGGGCTCCTCTCAGGTGCCCATACTCCAGAGCACCCTAAGGGATCGTGATGGCCGCTCTCGCCGACGCGCGATGCGACATGCCGACCAGCGTGCCTTCGGCGACGAAGTTCCCCTTCCGCGTGGGTGTCCAGTGCGCGGCGTACGAGAACGTGCCGTGGGCGGGGATGGTGACGCTCGTCAGTGCGGCGATGAAGAGCTTGTCCGCGCTCCACGTCCACACGGACGCACCTGTCGTCGCGTCGGAGACCTTGAAGTCGTACTGCTGCCCGCTCGAGAACTGCACCGTGACGGGCGCGCTGGTTGGATTGCTCACCGTGAGCGTCAACGTGAGCAAGCGGTCCGTCGTTACGCGCATCGTCGCCGGGAGTGTCGCATGCGGCGTCACGCGGACCGGCGGCTGGACCAGGGCCGGAATCGAGTGCTGGTAGAGTGCGCCGAGGACCGGTTGTGTGGACATCGACAGCGTGTGCGAGCCGGTTGCGTTGCTGCGCGCCGAGAGGAAGGGCGAGGCTTCGGCCTTCGCCGAGAATGACGCGCTGAAGTCGGCCTGCGTGCAGCGCGGTGGTGCGGGGTGGATCGCGATGCCCGGACGACCTGGTGCAGCGGGAGCGCACGGCGTCGCGCTCGTGTTGATGACGAGCTTCTGCGAGCCACTCGTGCCGAAGAACATGCCGCCGTTACCGTCGAGGTAGACCAGCGACGCCGACGGACCGGCGTACGGCACGAGCAGGGGATGGAGGTACGCGCGGATGGGAACGGAGTCCGCTTCGGAGGCGATCTGCACGACGCGGCGCGGGTTGTCCTGCTGCCAGGCGATGAACGAGCGGAACGTCGCGTGCTTCACGACGGCGGCGCACACCCGGGCGGCGCACGGCGCGCTGTCGATCACCGTCTGCATTGCGGTGGCGAGGAATGCCGTCGGTGTGCCGTCGATGGTGATGACGACGGGGGAGATGCGGCCGCCGACGCGCACGGCTTCCGCGAGGGACGCGTAGGCGTCGCTGATGGCGGAGTCGCCGCCGGTGCGCGCGACGGAGTCCGCGAGGGCGGTGAAGACTTCAACGGCCGCCTTTGCGGAGTTCTCCGTCGGCGTGGTGGCCGAGTCGCTACTGCATGCGGCGGCAAACGCGAGCGACGCGGCGACGAGCGCGGAGGCGGCGCGGGTCGCGACGTGGTACGACTTCGATCTGGGCATGTTCGTTCTCACGTGCGATGCGAATGAAGAACGCCACCTGGAAATCGAGGTGGCGTGGGATTCCTTTCGACTCGCACAACCTTCGCGATTCCGCGTCGGTCACACGGCGCGCCGCACGGTCAACGCAGCTCGAACGCGGAGACTTGCTTGATCGGGTAGTTGGAGCTGCGCAGCGTGGCGACGGCGACGTACTTGCCATGCGGCAGCGTGGTCTCGACGCGCTCGGCGATGCGCAGCGTGTCATTGCCGTCGATGGTGGCGTTGCGCACGGACTGCGTGAACATGCGACCGGCGCTCCAGCGATACACCTCGCGTCCGACGGAGTCGAGGACGGCGAACTCGTACTGCTGTCCGTTGGGGAACGCGAGCTCGACCTGCTTCTTGCTCTCGTTAGTGACGACGAACGCGAAGTTGAGTGCGCGTGGTTCGATTCGGAGTGCGAAGTTGCCGTTGACCTTTGGCACTTCCTTCACAGCGGCGACGGTGGCGTTGGTGCGCGCGGTGGTTTTGGCCTGCGCGGCCGGTGTGTCGTTCCGGGTAAAACGTCCGCACGCGAGTGCGACGGCTCCTGCGCAAAGCAGGGTGATGATCAGGCGGGAATTCATGCGGAAACCGATGGGGGCAAATTCG
>JBKJMP010000470.1:0-8673 GCA_046596395.1 Gemmatimonadaceae bacterium | reverse complement strand
GTCGCGCTCCGTGGACGTACCCGGCGCGATCACGATCATTCGGGCGCTGCTCGTGTTGCGAGCAACCATGCTGTGGAGTGACCTGGTGAAGCGCGATGCGGAGCCATGGCAGGTCCTCTCTACGCTCCTCGGCCTGCTGGAGATGGCGAAGCTTGGTGAGTGCCGGATTCTCCAACCCAAACCTTTCGGCAACGTGGAGATCACGGGTGACACCGCTAGCGAAGCTGCTTGAAGCCGCGCTGTTCGCCAGCGCCCGTCCCATTCCGAGCGACGAGCTCGCCGCGCTCGATGCCGAGGCATCGAAAGCGGCGATCGCGTCCGCGCTCGACGAGATTCGCGAGCACTATGATGTTGACGGCCATGGCGTCGAGCTGGTCGAGATCGGCGGGGGATGGCAGATCCTCACGCGCGCCGAGTATACGGAAGCCATCGAGCGGGCGCAGCTCGCGTCGCGGCCCGCTCGACTGAGCGCCGCGGCGCTCGAGACGCTCGCCCTCATCGCCTATCGCCAGCCCCTGGGCCGCGCGGAGATCGAGGAGATTCGCGGCGTGTCCGTCGGGAGCGTGCTCAAGTCGCTGCACGAGCGCGGCCTGATCGACGTGGTCGGCCGCGGGGAAGGCATGGGTCGTCCGCTGCTGTATGGCACGACGCCGATCTTCCTCGAATACTTCGCCCTGCGTCACCTCGAGGAGCTTCCGCGCTCGGACGAGCTGGCCGTCGCACTCCGCGCGGAACCGAGGCCCCTCTGATGGCGGAGACGATGCGGATTCAACGCGCCCTTGCGCGCGCCGGGATCCTCTCCCGGCGCAAGGCGGAAGAACTCGTCGCGAATGGACGCGTCACGGTGAACGGGATGCCAGCGCAGGTGGGCCAGACTGTGGATCCCGAGAAGGACGTGATCAAGGTGGACGGGGAGCGCATCGGCGCCCCAGCGCCGGTCGAGTGGTTCGTCCTGCACAAGCCCGGCGGCGTCATCACGTCGAAACACGACCCCGAAGGGCGGAAGACGGTATTCGATCTCGTGCCGGCTCGACCGGGGCTGACGTACGTGGGCCGCCTGGACTTCCTCACCGAAGGCGTGCTGCTGCTCACCACGGACGGTGCCGCCGCGCACCGGCTCACGCATCCGAGCCACGAGGTGGAGCGCACCTATGTGGCGTCCGTGCTGGGGGAAGGTGACCTCGCGACCGAGGAGCTGCGCGAAGGCGTGGACTTCGATGGCACCATCGTGCGTCCCAAGCGCATCGTCGCCGAGAAGGAGGGACGCGGCCGTTGGCGGCTGACGATCACGATCAGTGAAGGGAAGAACCGCGAAGTCCGCCGGATGTGCGAGGCCGTGGGGCTGGAGCTGGACCGACTCGTGCGTGTGAAGTTCGGGCCCGTGGAGCTCGGTGATCTGGCGCCTGGCAAGGTGCGATCCCTGACGAAGCAGGAGCGGCTGGCACTCGACAAGCTGTAGGCGAGCGGAGCATCACGGCGTTGCAGGTGTAGTGTCCATTGCTGCGACTCATCGACTCAACCGGCTCACCGAACCATGGCAACATCGGCTTCCTCCACCGCTGACGCTCGGCTCATCCAGGACGTCAGCAAGCAGGTCGCGCTGCGCGTCGTCGGTCAGGAGTACATGATCGACCGCCTGCTCATCAGCCTCCTCACGGGCGGACACGTGTTGCTCGAGGGGGTCCCCGGGTTGGCGAAGACGCTGACGGTGCGCACGCTGGCCGAAACGATCTCCACGTCGTTCTCGCGCATTCAGTTCACCCCGGACCTGCTGCCGGCGGACGTGGTGGGCACGCAGATCTACGATCAGTCCACGGGCCAGTTCATGGTCAAGAAGGGGCCGATCTTCGCGAACATCCTGCTCGCCGACGAGATCAACCGCGCGCCTGCCAAGGTGCAGGCCGCGCTCCTCGAGGCGATGCAGGAGAAGCAGGTGACGATCGGTGGCACGACGTACAAGCTCGAGGAGCCCTTCCTCGTGCTGGCGACGCAGAACCCGATCGAGCAGGAAGGCACGTATCCGCTGCCCGAAGCGCAGGTCGATCGCTTCATGCTGAAGCTGCGCGTCGGGTATCCCACGCGCGACGAGGAGAAGGAGATCATGCGCCGCATGGCGAGCGGACACGCCATCGAGGTGCGGCACGTGGCCACGCCCGAGGCGATCCTCGAGGCGCGCGGCCGCATCGCCGATCTCTACATGGACGACCGCATCGTGGACTACATCGTGGACATCGTGCACGCGACGCGCGAGCCGGCCGCGGCAGGACTCAAGGATCTTGCGCCGCTGATCGAGTTCGGGGCGAGCCCACGCGCGACCATCGCACTCGCGCAGGCGTCGCGCGCGCATGCGTTCCTGCGCGGCCGTTCGTTCGTCACGCCCGACGACGTCAAGGCCATCGCCCCCGACGTCCTCCGGCACCGGGTGCTCACCACCTTCGAGGCGGAGGCCGAGGAAGTGACGAGCGACGAGATCGTCACCCGCGTGCTCGCGAAAGTCGAAAGCCCGTGACCAGCGCGGCGCCGGTCAGCAAGACCGCGAGCAAGGGCGTCCCTCCCGAGATTCTCCGGCAGGTCAAGCTGCTGGAGCTGCGGACGCGCGGGCTCGTGAACTCGCTGTTCACCGGTGAGTACCGCTCCGTCTTCAAGGGGCAGGGCATGGAGTTCGCCGAGGTTCGTGAGTACCAACCCGGGGACGAAGTCCGATCTATTGACTGGAACGTCACGGCGCGAATGGGAAAGCCATTCGTGAAGCGCTACGTCGAGGAGCGTGAGCTCACGGTCATGCTCGTCGTGGACCTCTCGGGGTCAGAGCGTTTCGGCACACGAACACGATTCAAGAGCGAGCTCGCGAGCGAGCTGGCGGCGGTGCTCGCGATGTCGGCGATTCGGAACAACGATCGCGTTGGCACGGTGCTGTTCACCGACGTGATCGAGCACGTGGTGCCGCCGCGAAAGGGACGCCGCCATGCACTGCGCCTCATGCGCGACCTCCTGGCCTTCGAGCCCACGAGTGCCGGTACGAACATCGGTGTCGCGCTCGAGTACACCGGCAAGATGCTCGCGCACAAGTCGATCATCTTCGTCGTCTCGGATTTCCAGTCGGCCGAGTTGGAGCAGCCGCTCAAGCTCCTCGCGCAGCGGCATGACGTCGTCGCCGTGACGGTTGACGATCCCAGCGAGCACCAGCTTCCCGACATCGGGCTCGCGCGCTTCGTCGATCCGGAGACCGGGCACACGATCGACATCGACACGAGCAACGCGAAGGTCCGCCGGCAGTTTGCGGACACGGTCGCAACCGAGCTCGCGTCGCGACAGCACATGCTGCGGAAGCTGGCAATCGATGAGATCCCCCTCACGACCCAGGGGGGAGTGGTCGATCCGCTCATCAAGTTCTTCCGCGCGCGCGAGACGCGCTCGAGGCGGCGCTGATGAACGTGGCTGGAGCGATTCGACTGGCGTGTGCGATCACGGTCGCAACTGCGCGCCCCCCGCTCGCGCAAAGCGCGGAGATCCCCGTCCAGGCGGGGGTCACGCTCGAGCGCGACACGCTCACCGTCGGGGAGGTCGTGCGACTGAGCGTGCGGGTTCGCGCACCCCGCGGCGCGACGATCAACTTCCCAGCCGCGGTCGATTCACTCGGGCCCGTCCAGTCACTGGAGCCGCCGACGGTCCGTGATGGCGCCGACACCGCGGCATTCGCGGACCGCATCGCCACCTATCGGCTCGCCGCGTGGGACATGGGTCTCCAGCCCATCCTGCTCGGTGACGTCCTCGTGCAGACCGACGATGCTGAGCGCCGCGTCGTGCTCACGCTGCCGAAGCTCTTCGTGAAGAGCGTGTTGCCGGCGGACACGGCGCTTCGCATCCCCAAGCCGGCGCGCCCGCTGCTCGCCGCACCGGCGGCGACGCCGTGGTGGTTCTGGGCGCTCGCCGCGCTGGCCGTGCTCGTGCTCGGACTCCTGGCCTGGGCGTGGTCGCGGCGCCGAGGCAGCGTGGAGGGCAGCACTGGTGATCCATTCGCCGACGCGAACGCGGCCTTCGACCGGGTGGAGAAGCTGCGCCTCGTGGACGCGGGGGAGCCGGGACGTCATGCCGCGCTGATGACCGATGTGCTCCGCCGGTACCTCAGCGATCGCCACGCGTCGCTGTCACTCGCGCATACCACGAGCGAGCTCCTCACGGACGTCCGCGCGGTGCCGACGGTGGATTATGTCAGCACCCGTGCGCTGCTCGAGCGGGTGGAGCCCGTGAAGTTCGCCGCCGCGCCGATCAGCGTTGACGACGCGCGCGCACTCGGCGACCAGGCGCGCGCCGTCGTGCGGACGGAGCACGAGCGCGCGGCCGCGCTCGCCGCCGCCGAGCCCGAGCCCGCGGAGCGTGCCGCATGATCGATCTCGGCGCGCTGCAGTTCGCGTCTCCGTGGTGGCTGCTGCTGCTCCTGCTGCTGCCGCTCTGGTGGTTGCTCGCGCGGCGACGCACCCCCGCCGCGATCGTGTTCTCGCGCGTCTCGACGCTGGCCCGCGGGCCGCGCGCTGGACGGGGGCTCGCGCGAACGCTGGCCACGCTGCGCAACCTCGCGCTCGCGTGCGGCGTGATCGCGCTTGCGCGGCCGCGCTCCGGCGCGCGCGCGGAGACGACCACGAGCGAGGGCATCAACATCGTCATCGCGTTCGATATCTCGAGCTCGATGCTCGCGCTCGACTTCCAGCCGCAGAACCGCCTCCAAGTCGCGCGCGCGAAGATCAAGCAGTTCGTGGCGATGCGAAATACCGATCGCATCGGGCTCGTGGCGTTCTCGGGGGAAGCGCTCACGCAGGTGCCGCTCACCACGGACTATCCCGTGGTGCAGGCCGCGCTGGACAACCTCCAGCCAGGCCAGCTCGAGGACGGCACCGCCATCGGGACGGCCATCGCGACGGCAGCCAATCGATTGAAGGATGCGCCCGGGCGCTCACGCGTGCTGCTGCTGCTCACGGACGGCGTGAACAACCGCGGCTCGATGGATCCGCGGACCGCCGCGAAGGCTGCGGCGCAGTTCGGCATCAAGATCTATGGCATCGGTGTGGGGAAAGAGGGGATGGCGCCGGTTCCTGTTGGACGGGGCCTGTTCGGACTGCGCTACGAGATGCAGCGCGTCGAAATCGATGACGCGCTGCTCACGGCAGTCGCGACGACGACCGGCGGCCGCTACTTCCGCGCGCAGGATCCCGCCGCACTCCAGCGCATCACCGAGCAGATCAACGCGCTCGAGCGGACGCCCGTGCGCAGCCGCACGTACGTTCGTTACTCCGAGCTCTTTCGCTGGCCGCTCGCGATCATGCTGGTCGCGCTCGCAACGGAGCTCGCGCTCATCGCGTGGAAGGGGCCGCTCCCATGACGCTCCTCACCTCGCTCACCGAGCTGCCCTGGCTGTTGCCGCTGGCCCTCGTGCTGCCGGTGTTCTTCTGGTTCGCGTTGCGCCGCGCCGCGCGGAGCCGCCGTGAGCGCCTCGAGCGGTTCGGATCGCTGGATGTGGTGCGGCGTCTCATTCCCGCCGCCGCACTCCGGGGCAGTGGATGGCGCATTGTGCGCCTCGGTCTCGCGTCGGCGCTCGCGGGACTCGCGATTGCCGGCCCGCGGTGGGGCGAAGAGCGCACGCTCGTTCGCTCGACCGGCGTGGACATGGTGCTCTCTGTCGATGCGTCGCTCTCGATGATGGCCACCGACGAGTCGCCCAATCGCCTCGAGCGCGTGAAGCAGGAGATCCGCCGCCTGCGTGCGTTGAGTCCCGGCGATCGCGTGGGACTGCTCGCGTTTGCGGGCCGTTCCTATGTGTTGACTCCGATCACCGTCGATGGGGGCGCGCTCGACCTCTTCCTCGACAACCTCGATCCCAGCGTCGTGGGGCAGGCGGGTAGTGCACTCGGCCCCACGATCAATCAGGGAGTCGCGTTGCTCGCCCTCACCAAGAGCGGGGCGGACCGCGCGCTCGTGATCTTCAGCGACGGCGAGGGATTCGAGCCGCAGGAGGAGCTCGTGGCCGCGGCGAAGAAGGCGGCGGAGCAGAACGTGAGTATCGTGACGGTGGGCTTCGGCACGCCGCAGGGCAGCACGATTCCGGTGCGCGAGGGAAACGTGGTGACGGAGAAGCGCGATGAAAACGGGCAGGTCGTGGTGACGCGCTACAATCCCGCGCTGCTCCAGGCGGCAGCGCAGGCGGCTGGCGGCACGTTCATTCCCGCCGAGGCGACGGACAAGGCGGCGCGCATCAAGGCGGCGTTGGCCAGGCTGCGCACCGGCACGCGCACCACGCAGGCGGGGGAGACGCTCACGCCGCGATTCCAGTGGTTCCTCCTGCCCGCTGTCCTGCTCCTCTGGCTCGACACGGTACTCGCCGGCCGTCGTGGACGGCGGCGTCGTCAAGCGGCGTCGGCGGAGACGGCCGTGGCGGCGGCGCTGATGGCGAGCGTGATGCTCGGCGGCTGCGCGCCGCCGCAGGGGTCGATCGACGGCGCAGCGGCCTACGCGGCCAAGGACTACAAGCGGGCTGCCGCACTCCTCGGCCAAGTGGTGCGGGACGGGGACAAGTCGCCAGGTGCGCTCTACAATTACGGGACGGCGCTCCTTGCGGCAGATTCGACGTCGATGGCGGCCGAGGTGCTCGAGCGCGCGGCGACCGGTGCAGGAGAGGAAATCCAGTACCGGGCGCGCTTCAACGGCGGATTGTCCCACCTGCTCCGCGCGAGGGGCACGCTGGGAGATTCGGCGTCCGCGCTGCTCAAGCCAGCGCTCGCGACCTACAAGCGCGTACTACTGCAGCGCCCCAACGATCTCGACGCGAAATGGAATTACGAGCTGGCCCTCGAACAACAGAAGCAGGGTGGTGGCGGCGGCGGGGGCGGCGATTCGGACGCGTCGCCGTCGCCGGCGGAGCAACAGCAGAAACCGCAGCCAACGCTCGCGCAACGCCAGGCGGAGCAGCTGCTTGGCAGCGCGGAGCGCGAGGAGCGCGAGGTGCAGAGCCGCAAGCAGAAGGCCAATCGCCCCGAGCCGCCCCCGGGCGGAAAGGACTGGTGACCCTCCGGTGATCGGGCTGCTCGTCGTCGCGCAGCTCGCGGTGGTCTCGCATGCCCCGGATACCGCGACCTCGTGCGCGCCGATCACCGTCACGGTCGCGGCGCGCGCGCCCGGATCGGTGGCGCCGCAGATCGTCCCGCGGATCGCGGCGTCGTCGTTCCAGCTGCTCAAGAGCACCGTCGTCTCGCGCGTGGAGCGCGATGGCGTCGGGCGTCCGACGTCGCTCACCGAAGGGACCTTCATCGTGGCGACGGCTGCCGCAGGACGAGTTCCGCTGCCCGTCTTTGCGGCGCGGGTAGGTGCCGAGGAGGTCACCGCCGCGCCGGCGCCCGTGAACGTGGAGGCAGCTGGTGTGCTGCCTCCCGTCGTGATCGTCCGCGCGTGGCTCGACCGTGTGAATGCCGGAGGCGCGGCGGACACGCTGTACATGAGACAACAGGTGGACTACGTGGTGGACGTGCAGCTCAACGAGACCGCACGCCAGCGCCTGCGGCGCAACCCGACGTTCTTTCCGCCGGAGATGCCAGGCGTGCTGGCGTACGACCTCGCGCCGCCGGCAGCACTCACGCGCGTCGGCCGCCGTTGCTTCGAGACGCTCTCGTACCGCCGCGCGCTCTTTCCGCTGTTCGCGGGGCGCACGGCCATCGCCCCCGCAGCGCTCACCTACTCGTTGCCTCTCTCGACGTCGTTCTTCTCGCGGGAAGAGAGCTTCGAGCTCCGCACCGACAGCGTGCGCTTTCTCGCGCAGGACGTTCCGGTCGCGGGACGTCCTCCAGAGTTCGCGGGCGCAGTGGGCGCGTTGGATGCGACGACTCGCCTCTCGACCACTGGGGCGCGCATGGGCGATCCCGTGGTGCTCACGCTCCGTCTCGAGGGCACCGGCAACGTAAAGTTGTGGCCGCGTCCCCCGCTCTCGCTCGGGTGGGCGACGATCGCGGAGGGTGGCGAGCGCGTACAGGTGGACACCTCGCGCGCCGTGGTGCGTGGCGTGAAGGAGTTCGACTGGCTGCTCACGCCGCGCCAACCGGGGCGCCAGGAGGTCACGGCCCTTGCCTATCCGTATTTCGATCCGGAGCAGCGCAGCTACTCCAGGGCGACGACAACGACGATCGGCCTGGACATCGCGTCGGCGTCGCTCGCGGCGGTTGACTCGACGCCAACGGCCCGACTCGCGATCCGGCGCACACTCCGCGAGGAGATTCCGCCGCCGATGCCGTCGCGCCCCTGGTTCTGGATCCTGCTCGCGGTGGCGCCGCTGCCCGCCACGGTCCGGAGGGTTCGCAATCGCATGCGTCGCGCGGGTACGGTGCAGAGCGCAATGCGGCGGCTCTCCCTCGCGACGGTCAGCAAGGACGCACCTACCGCGCGCTCCGTCCGACGTCTCTTCCTCGACGCCATCGCCGAGCGGGTGCCGTCGGCCGCGGGGCCCACGGAGCGCACGAAATTCGTCCGCGCGTTGCGGCATTCCGGCGTGACCGATGCGACCGCCAATGCCGCCGGTGATCTGCTGCACCGGCTGGATTCGGCGGCGTTCTCGTCGTCGGGCGTGATCGACCGCGACGCGCTGGCCGAGTCAGCGGTCCTCATGACCAACATCGATGCACAGGCCATCCGTGT
>JBKJMP010000304.1:0-14206 GCA_046596395.1 Gemmatimonadaceae bacterium | reverse complement strand
CGCGCAGTGCGGATGTGATCGCGCGGAAGCTCGTCCAGCAGCGTGCTGCGCGTGATGCGCGCGAGCAGCGCGATTTCCTGCGTCGCGAGCACCACTGCTGGAAGCGCGAGATGGCGGATTACGTCCGACGCCCGCGCCATGCCGCCCGCCACCTCGCCGGCGGACGCCATGCCCTGCACGGGGAAGATCCCGAGGCCCAACGAGAAGACGAGGATCGTCACGTGCCCAACCCAGAAGGCCGGCGCGGAGTAGAGCACGAGGACGAACGCGCTGATGCCGATGTCGCGCGCACCGAACGGTTTTACGGCGGCGAGCGCCCCGAGCGGAATCGCGACCACGACGGAGAGCGCCAGTGCCGCTCCGGTGAGCAGCAGCGTTGCCGGCACCCGCTCCGCGATCACGGCGAGCGTACCCCGGCCATAGACATACGAATGGCCAAGGTCGCCCGTGAGCACGCGTGCGACGTACGTGGTGAGTTGTCGTGGAAGCGATTGGTCCAGCCCGAAACGCTCGCGCATGAACGCGTAGTACGCCGCATCGCCGTGCTCCCCCGCGAGCACGAGGACTGGGTCACCCGGTGCCACGTGAACGAGGACGAAGCCGACGATGAGGATCACGAGCACCGTCGGCGCGACCTGGAGCAGGCGTCGCACGACGAACGCCATGTTCACCGCGTGCACGTCGCCGTGGCGGCGAAATGGGAGACCGTGCCGAAACCGCTGCAACGGGTAGAGTATGCCTGCGTGTTGAACGTCTCGACGAGCCACACGTAGGGCAGGTCGCGAACGGCCAGTTCCTGGATCTGGCGATACAAGGCTCGGCGCGTTGGCTGATCGATCGATGCGCTGGCGTCGTCGAACAGGCTGTCCATGACTGCACTGCGGTAGCCCGCCATGTTCGAGAATGGAATTGGTGCGATGCTGGCCGATGCGTACATGCGCCGCACGCCGATCTCGGGGTCTGTTCCGTTGCAGTACGGTGCGATGGCGATGTCGAAGTCGCGCGCGGTGAAGACGGCGGCGGAGAACACGGCCTGCTCGAGTGGTTCGAGGCGCACGTCGATGCCGAGCGGGCGAAGCTGTGCGCGGAGGAGGTCGCCGTACACGATCTGGCTCGGCATCGCCTTGAATCCGATTGCGAATGGGGTGCCGTCGGCGATGCCGGGAATGTCGTGCGCGGTTCGCACCGCGGTCGGGCCGCGCCGCCACCCCGCGGAGTTGAGCAGCCGCTCCGCCTCCGCGGTGTCGTGGGCCGGAATGGCGAGTCCGCTCGCGTGCGCGAACGCGATACCCGACGATATCGGCGCGTCAGCGGTGCGCCCCTCACCGAACAGGATGCGCTCGACGTACTGCGGCCGGTTCACCGCGTGCGCGATCGCCCGTCGCACGCGCACGTCACGGAACATGGGCCGGTCGAGGTTGAAGCCGAGTGTGGTGAGGCAGTTGCTGCCCCCCGGGCTCAGGCGCGAATGAATGACGCGGATACGTGGGTTGGCGCCGAGCCGCTTTCGGGCCGCGGCCGGAACGGCAAAGAGCCAGTCCACTTCGCCCGCCTCGAGTGCGGCCACCTGCGTGTCGTTGTCGGGAATGACGCGCAGCACGACCGTGGCGAGTGATGGCGGGCCTCGGAAATAGTCGGCGTTCGCGGCGTACCGGATCTCGCTGTGCGGCGCGTACGATGCGAACCGGTACGGACCCGTGCCGACCGGCGCGACGTTGGCCGGATGCCGCAGCGGATCGCTCCCCTCGTAGATGTGGCGGGGCAGGATGGGCGCCTCGCCGACGTCGAGTTGCTGGAGGAACGGCGCGTACGGCCGGCGAAAGGTGAAGACGACGGTGGAGTCATCCGGTGCGTCGATTCGGGCGAGTGCGGGCGCGAGCGACGCGCGCGTGCGCGCGTGGAACTTGAGGAGGAGTTGCTCGAACGTGTACTTCACGTCGGCCGACGTGAAGGGTTTGCCATCGTGCCAGCGGACGCCGCGGCGGAGATGGAAGCGGTAGCGCGCGCCCCCCTCCTCGACCGACCATCGCGTGGCGAGTGCGGGCCTGGGATGGAGTGAGTCGTCGAGCGACACGAGCCCGTCGTACAGGAGTCCGGACGCCGTGTGGACTCCGCCGTTCGTGGTGATCCCCGGGTTGAGCTGGCCGGGATCGCTCGCGATGGCAGCGACGAGGGTAGCGGGATCACGCCCCGCGCGTCCGTCCGCGCACGCGGCGAGGCCGACGAGTATGAGCGTTGAGATCCGTGTCTTCACGCAGAGAAGGTCGTCGCGCGCGCCGGAGAGCGGAAGGCGGGCGGGGCGCGGAGGGTCGTGACGACACGACTATATATGGATGGGTCAAAAAATGCAGCCTGACGTCGCGCGCGCCTCTTGTGCTGCTGCGCTCATGCTGGCGCTCTGCGCTCAGCCGATCGAAGCACAGGCGACCACCGCCGCCGGCGTAGGCCGGCCAGCCATCCGGGCGTCCGCTGCCTTGTCGCCACCACGGCTCGACGGGCGCCTCGACGATTCCGCTTGGCAACGCGCCGACTCGATCACATCGCTGGTCCAGGTCGAGCCGCGTGAGGGGACCGCCGGGAGCGGAAGAACGATCGTTCGAACGCTGACGACGCCGGACGCGCTCTACGTCGGCATCCGTATCGATGCCTCACCCGATACCCCGATCATCGCCTTTGCGCGCGACCGGGACGCCTCGATGAACAATGAGGATCACGTGAAGATCGTCATCGACACCTATCTCGATGGGCGGTCCGGATACGTATTCGCGGTAAATCCGAACGGTGCACGCTACGACGCGTTGGTCTCGAATCAGGGCGAGAGCGAGAATCCCGAGTGGGACGGTGTGTGGGAGGCCGCTGCCGAGCGCAGCGACTCGGCGTGGTCGGTGGAGATTCGCATTCCGGTGAAGAGCATCCTCTTTCGCGCCGGACTCACGACGTGGGGGTTCAACGTCCAGCGTCGCATCCAGGCGCTCCAGGAAACGCAGCGCTGGGCCACGCCGCGCCGCCAGTTCGCGATCACGCACGTGAGCCAGAGTGGGTTGCTCACCGGCTTGCCCGTATTCGACCTGGGACGTGGGCTCAGCCTGCGGCCAGCCGTCACCGCCGGTGCGGAGCGACCCTCCCCCACCGCGTCCACGCAGGGCGAGGCGAAGATCAGCCTCGACGCGACGCAGCGCGTGGGCGCAAACACGCTGGCGTCCCTCACCGTGAACACCGACTTCGCGGAAACGGAGGTCGATACCCGGCGGACGAACCTGACGCGTTTTCCACTCCTCTTTCCCGAGAAGCGCACGTTCTTTCTCGAAGGCGCCGATGTGTTCGATTTCGGTTTTGGAACGGGGAACGACGTCCGCCCATTCTTCACGAGGCGGATCGGGCTGCTCAACGCGCTCGAAGTGCCGCTGAACGCCGGGTTGAAGATCAACGGACGTGAGCGCGGAACGAACTTCGGTGCGCTGGTGGTCCGCACCGGATCGTCTGACGCGCCCGGACTAACCACGTTGGCGACCGCGAACACGATGGGCACGGTGCGTGTGCGCAGGAACGTGCTTCGCGAATCGTCGGTGGGGATGATTGCCACTGCCGGTGACCCGTTCGGTCGCCGCGACTCATGGCTCACGGGCCCGGACGTCACGTACCAGACGTCGCAGTTCCGCGGCAACAAGAACTTCCTCGTCGGCGCGTGGGCACTGGCCATGGGCCGGTCGGACATCCGTGGAACGCCGCGCTCTATTGGTGGAAAAATCGATTACCCAAACGACCTTTGGGATGTCGCGCTGACCTACAAGTCGATCGACAGCACCTTCCAGCCGTCGCTCGGATTCGTTCCGCGGCCCGGCGTGCAGATCCTCACCTTCAACGTGACCCATGCGCCGAGGCCGCGCGGTCGCGTACTCGGGCTGCCCGTGCGTCAGATGAACAACGAGTTCCTGAACACGCTCGTAACGGACCTCCGTGGGCGATGGGAGAGTTACCGCGTGTTCATGGCTCCCGTGAACTGGAGGATGAACAGCGGCGATCGGATCGAGTTGAACGTGGTGCCCACTGGTGAACGCCTCACGGTTCCATTCCGGATCGCCGAGGGCGTCGTCGTTCCCGCCGGCCCGTATCACTGGAACCGGTATCGGGCGGAGGCGGGATTTGCCGCCAAGCGGCGCCTGTCCGGCCAGATCACGTGGTGGTTTGGCGACTTCTACACGGGCCGGCTCCATGAACTGATCGCCACGGCGGCGTTCAAGCCGTCGTCGCTCTTCATCGTGGAGATGAACGCCACGCGCAACGTCGGCACACTCGCGGAGGGACGCTTCACGCAGCAGGTGGTGGGCACGCGCCTGCGATTGAACTTGTCGTCCAACCTGCAATTCAACTCCTATCTCCAGTACGACGACCAGTCGGACACGTTCGGATCGAACGTCCGGGCCCGATGGACGTTCTCACCGACGGGGGAGTTGTTCGTCGTGTACAACCACAACATCGGCGAGCGCCTCGGCGACACGGGTGCACGACGGGAGTGGCAATTCGCATCGAATCAGCTCCTGGTGAAATTGCAGCACGCCTTTCGTTACTGACGACTCTTCATCACGTCGATGCCGGCTCGCTGGACAGGGGACATCTGCCGTGACCACTATGCATGGGGACGGCATCCGAACCTCTGCTCAGGCTGGAAACCAGACATGATGATTTCATCCGCAGGATCCTCGCGAGCTCGCGCCTCCCATCGCCGATTGATCGTCCTCACACTCGTCGCGCTCACGGGACTCGGCGAACGGATCGACGCTCAACAGACCCGCAGTGCGGGCACATGGACGGCGGTAGATGAGGTTCTGGGTCGCTCCGGCGTGCTTCAGGAGGGCGACGTGATGAAGTACAGCTTTCCTCGCAGCGACCTGCAGGTGACCGTCGCCGGTGTGCAATTAAAGCCTGCATTGGCCCTCGGGTCATGGCTCGCGTTCAAGCGAGTTGGTGGCGGACACACCATGGCAATGGGCGACCTGGTGCTCACCGAGGATGAGGTCGGCCCCGTCATGCGGGCGCTCCAGCAGGGAGGCGTCGAGCAGACCGCGCTGCACAATCACGTGCTGCACGAGTCACCACGCGTGATGTACATGCACGTCGCACAGCATGGCGACGCGGCGCGAATTGCACAGGCGGTGCGGGCCGCACTGGCAGTGACTGGAACTCCGACAGGATCTCCCGGAGCGCCAGCCACTGCGAGCGCGGCGGAGCTGGACACGGCGGCGATCGCCAGGACACTCGGAGTGGCCGGAAAGCTCAACGGCGTCGTGTATCAAGTGAACATTCCGCGTCTCGAGGTGATCCGCGAAGGCAGCAATATCGTACCGGCCTCCATGGGTCTGGCGACGGTGATCAACTTTCAACCAACCGGTGGCGGGCGCGCGGCGATTACCGGCGACTTCGTCATGCGCGCGTCGGAGGTGAACAACGTGATCCGGGCGCTCCAGCAGGGTGGCATCGGCGTGAGTGCCCTTCACAGCCACATGTTGCGTGAGGAACCGCGGCTGTTCTTCATGCACTTCTGGGCGAACGACGATGCCGGCAAGCTCGCCGTGACCTTGCGCGCCGCGCTGAACCAGACGCGCTCTCGCCTTACACGGTAGTGCGGGCACTCAGAGTCCGATCTGGCGCGGGTCGTCTTGAGTGGGGCGCCACGCTCTCGGATCACGGGACTCGCTGTTGCACACCAGGTTGACAGATAGATGGCTCCGACGATATGGTTACCCATATGAAGACGACCATCGAGCTGTCCGATGCGGTACTCAAGGCCGCAAAGCGCACGGCGCGGAATCGCGGGACCACGTTGCGCGCGCTCATCGAGGAAGGGCTGCGCCAGGTGCTCAGGGAGGACATGGCGCGTCCTCCATTCGCCCTGCGACGCGCATCCTTCCGCGGAAGCGGGCGTGCCGCGCACACTGAAGGGTGGAGCACGGTGCGCGACCTCATCTACCAAGCCGGCCCGGAGTGATTGCTCTCGACACGAACATCCTCGTTTACGCGCACCGTGAGGATTCCGAGTGGCACACGGCGGCCTACTCGGCCGTCGCAGGGCTAGCGGAGCAAGGCATTCCGTGGGCGATACCTGCGCCGTGCCTGCACGAATTCTTCGCGATCGTCACGCACGCACGAATTTATCAGCCGCCTACGCCCGCCGCCTTGGCGATCGATCAACTCGGGGCCTGGCGCGAGTCGCCAACGCTCCAGGTCCTCGTGGAGAGTGAAGGATACTGGGAACGACTGAACGCGCTCTTGCTCTCGTCGCGGGCCGCAGGTGCGCAGGTGCACGACGCGCGCGTGGCCGCGCTCTGTCTGCATCACGGTGTGACGGAGCTGTGGTCTGCGGACCGCGACTTCGGGCGGTTCCCGGAGCTACGAACGCGGAATCCGCTCATCAACTCGCCGAGTGAAAGTTAAAGGTGCCTTGCTTGATTGACCTGCGGCGCTGACGCGTATCGCACCGATACGTGGTATTACGCGGAGCAATCCATCCGCAACCGTCCGCCGCACGCCGTACGCGTCCCGGGGCGCCATCGCATCCGCAACCCTCCGCCGCACGCCGTACGCGTCCCGGGGCGCCATCGCGCTCACAGACGGCACTATAGCGCTCCGTCCTCCCACGGACCACGAATCGCGACCGTCACTCCCTTCTCCGTACCCGCGTCGGTCGTCGAGCCCATGATGTTGAGGAAGAGCGTACGTCCGTCGGGAGCGAAGCACGCACCGGCGAACTCGGTCTCGTTCAGGATGTTGCGTGCGAAGTCGAAGATGCGGCCGTCCTTCGTGAGGCCTCGGAGGAACGGCGCGCTGGCGCCATCCTCGCACATGACGATCCCGCCGCGTGGGCTCACGGTGAGGTTGTCCGGGTAATCAAGGACCTCGCGCGACGGAGATTCGAACACCAGGGTCAGGTTGCCGGCATTCGTACGCGTCGGACGATAGAACCACACCTGGCCCACGCGCGCGTCGCCGCCGTTCGTCGCGTGGAAGAACACGCCGCCATCGCCCCACCAGCATCCTTCGAGACGCGTGAACCGCGCGCCTCCCTTGTTGAATCCCTGCGCGAACACGGCAGACGTATCGCCCCACACGCCGCGCGGATCGGGAGTGTCGATGTCCACCCAGCTCGCGGGTAGTACTGCGCCCATCTGCTGTCCGTCGGCGGTGTCGTAGTTCGCACGTCCGTCGATCGCGAGCATCTGCAACGTTCCTCCCGCCGACAACAAACCACGCCGTACCGGGATGAAGCGATAGAACCCGGCGATCTGGCGGTCTTCGGTCTGGTACACGATTCCGGTGGCCGGATCGACGGCGACCGCCTCGTGGACGAAGCGCCCCATCGCCTTCAACGGCACCGGCGTCACTGGTCCCGCCGCCGCCGCGGGCACCTCGAAGACGTAGCCGTGGTCCTGCGCCCATCCGCTGGTTGGTCCTTCGGTGCTCTCCTCGCACGTGAGCCACGTTCCCCACGGCGTCGGCCCGCCAGCGCAGTTGACGATCGTGCCGTTGAGGCTCACGAAGTCGCGCACGAGCGTGACGGCGCCGTCGCTGGCGATGCGGACCTCGAGCGACGTCGTCCCTCCACCCGCCTTCACGTCGTACGCGAACGCCGGATTGCCTTTCACGCGAGCGACGTCGGCGACATCACGATTCTCGTGATTGCGAATGAGCCGCACGTTGCCGTTCGGCAACGCGAACGCACCCATGCCATCGAACGCGCCGGGCGTGGCATGTCCATCCGACATCGGCTTCCCCGTCTCGCTCAACACCGTGTAGGTGAACCCCGCCGGCAGTGCGAGCTCGGGACCGGCGTCGCGGAGTAATCCGTAGCCCCCCGCGCCGCGTGAAGCCGACAAAGGCCGCGTCGCACGTGCGCTGCGCGGTGTGCCTGCGCACGCGACGAGCCCCTGGAGCGATGGCGCGACGAGTGCGATGCCGGCAAGCGCGCTCGATTGGCGCAGGAATCCGCGACGAGTGGTATCGGGAATCAGGGCCTTGGCGCGCAGCTCCCCTGGGATCATGATTCGACTCGGCACAAGCAGTACACGAACCGTTGCACGATGCCGTTCGGAGTGTGATGGTCTTCGCTGGCACGTGCCATCAGCGTGAAACTCGCGCCGAATTGGGCGTGCATTGTTTCAGGACTGTAACGCACCACCTCTAACCCGCTGCACCGTTCTGGCCCATCGGGGGCGAAGCTCGCCACGATGACGTGGCCGCCCGGTCGAGTGGCGCGATGCGCTTGTTCGACATAGCGGGCGCGGTCCGCGCGATCCGTGAGAAAGTGAAAGACGGCCCGGTCGTGCCAGACGCCGTAATGATCCGGTGGCAAGTTGGCCGTCAGCGCGTTCGCTTCCATCCACTGCACGTGATTGCCAGACGAACCAACGCGCGCCCTGGCGATGGCGAGCGCCGAACCCGCGAGATCGAGAACGGTCAGGTCACGGTAGCCCGCCGCGAGCAAGCCATCGACCAGCGTCGACGCACCGCCGCCAACATCAATGATCGGCACGCTGACATCGGGCGCAGTTCGCTTGATGAGGTCGAGCGACATTGCCGGTTCGGCCTGATACCAACTGACCGATGTTGCCATCTTGGATTGATAGATGTTGTCCCAGTGCGTTTTCGGGTCCATGAATCAGCTCCTTGTTGCCGTTTCCATTGATTTGAACCTCGTCCCCTCTGCTCACTCCATCCGCTTCAACTCGGTATAATCGCCGCGCGTGCGAAGGGTGACTTTCCACACCGTGTACGTGAGTCCCGCCGGAAGCGCGAGCTCGTTTCCCGCGTCGCGCAGCAGCCCGGTCACGACGATCTCCCTTCGGTTCGAGCTGGAATATGCAATTGATGCGCGCCCCGCCCAACGGCGAACGAGACCGGGATCAACAGGATGACCACGATCCCGGCAATGGTGAACGTGGTCGCCGCCCCTGCATAGCGCGCCAGGTAGCCGACGGCTGGATACGTCACCAGCCAGAAGAGATGCGTGAGCGCGAAGTGCGCCGCGTACGCCCGTCCCCGCTCGCTCGGATCGGTGTGCATCGCGAGCAGGCCGACGGACGGCACGGCGATCAGCGCCTGTCCAGCACCATTCAGCGCCCACAGCACCAGCAGCATCACGAGGCCGGGCTGCATCCACCCCGGCAGCAGCGCAATTGCGAGGAGGCATCCGCCTCCCACCATCGCGTGCGTCGCCCACCGATGATACGCGAGGTGGTGCGCGTTTGAGCCCACGTCTTCCGTTGCGCCCTCCGAGCGGCGCGACGCGAGTAGTGCCGCAGCCGACGAGCCAAGGCCAAGCGCCGCCATCGAGAGCGCGAACGCGGTGTTGCCGAGTCCGAGCACCTCGTGCACGTACGCGACGGTGGCGACGATCGCGCACGCACCGGCGGCCGCCTCGGCGAAGTGGAGCACGAGCGCTCGCCGGAGCGACGGCTCGCGAAGCAGGATGCGCGTGCCGTGCGTGGCCTGCGTCCACATCATTGGCCACGGAAACGGTGACGTCGGCACCGGCGCGCGCGGCACCCGGCTCCGCCAGACCAGCACCGCCGACACGAGATAGGTCAGGCCGTCGAACCAGAACGCCCACTTCACCCCGACGAGCGCGATGAGCACGCCCGCCACGAGCGGTCCCCCCGCCGCCTCGACGTCTACCGCCACGCGAGACCACGCGAGCGCCCGCGTGTACAGCTTCTCGCCCACCAGTTCTGGCAGCGATGCCTCGAAGGCGGGAGTGAAGAATGCCGTCACCGCATTCAGCAGGAAGATCAGCAGGTAGACCTGCCACACGGCCGTGATGAACGGAAAGAACGCCATCAGCGCGACGCGAGCCACGTCCGCGCCAATGAGCAGGCGCCGCCGATCGATGCGATCGGCGAGAATGCCGGCTGCGGGCGCGAACACGACGAACGCCAGGATGCGGAGCGTGAGCGCAGTGCCCACGACCACCGTCGCATTGCGCCCGCTCAACTCATAGGCGAAGGCCGGCAGCGCGACGCTCGTGACACCGCTGCCGAGCAGCGAGGTGAGCTGCGCGCCGAAGAGCCGGACGAAGTCGCGGTTCTGGCCGAGCCGCGGCTCGATGCCCACGCTCACTCCATCCGCTTCAACTCGGTGTAATCGCCGCGCGTGCGAAGGGTGACCGTCACCACCTCGCGCGTCCGGTTACGCCAGAACCATCCATGCATGCCATCGAACGCCGCGACGAGCACGCCGGAGTCGGCGGGCGTCGCCTGCCCTTTCTCGTAGCCATGGTACTTGATCGCAGGCGGCGCGGTACGGTCCGCATGCGTGTCGTAGTTCACCACCCCGCGATCGGTCTTCCACAGGAAGTCTACGCGCGCGTCCTTTCGCATCGCGAGCTTGACCTCCTTCCCCTCGTTCGGCGCAAGCGTCACGGTGATCTCGTCTGACTTGGCAGGCGCCGCGCTCGTATCCGGGACTGGGGCTGCGGACGAAGACACGGGAGCCGACGCACCAGCGGCAGGAATGCCCGTGGCGCGCTCCACCGAATCGGCGACGGCAGCCTCGCGCGCGAGCTGCATCTTGATCTCGCCCATCTCCTTCAACCCGAGCACGCGCCCCACGCCAGTGGGATCCACGCCGTACTCGGCAGGCATCACCACCGTGACGAGCAGGAGTCCAGCAACAACGAGCGCGATCACCGTGGAACGCACCAGCTGCCGCGGCGAGGGAAGGTCGGCAGGTGCGGGATTGGTCTCTGACATGTGTGCCACCTACCCGTTGTGGGTGATGAAGAATCCCGCGAGCTGATAGCCCATGAGCAGGAAGCCGGCGCTCATGAGCACCACGTTGCCCGTGTAGGCATGCCGGCCGAAGCTGCCTGTGCGCCGCCAGTAGCTCATGGCGATGAGAATCGCACTGAGCGCGAGCACCTGGCCGATCTCGACGCCAACGTTGAACGCGACGAGGTTCGGGATGAGGCCGTTCGGTGAGATCTCGAACTCGAGAATCTTCGTTGCCAGGCCGAATCCGTGAAACAGGCCGAACACCAGCGTGGCCACCTTCGTGTTCGGCTGAACCCCGAACCACCGCTGAAACGCGCCGAGATTGTCGAGCGCCTTGTAGACCACCGACAGGCCAATGATCGCGTCGATCAGGTACGCGTTCACGCTGATACCCGTCAACACGCCGAGCAGCAGGGTGGTCGAATGACCGACGGCGAACAGCGTGACGTACACGCCGATGTCCCGCAACCGGTACAGGAAGAAGATGACGCCGAGCAGGAAGAGCAGGTGATCGTAGCCGGTCACCATGTGCTTGGCACCGAGGTATGCGAACGGAATCGACAGGATGCCGGAGACGGTCTGGATGTATCCCTTGTCGCCCGCGGCGACGCCGTGCGCGAGGGCGATGGCGGGCGTGAATGGCAGCGCCGCCAGGCCGGCGAATAGGAATCTTCTCATGTCGTCACCGGATCGAGGGCTGGCCGCGAATCGTACGTCAACTGCGAATCATCGTCCATCACAGGTACCTCCCGTTCTCCGTAGAGCCAATACAGCGCGGGCAACACGACCATGTTAAGAAGCGTGGCCGAGATGAGCCCGCCAAGAATGACAATAGCCATCGGTGTCTGGAGTTCGTTGCCCGGCTTGCCGCCACCGATCGCGAGCGGCACGAGTGCGAGTCCCGCCGTGAGCGCTGTCATGAGGATCGGCGAAATTCGCTCGAGCGATCCGCGCACCACCGCCTCGCGAAACGGCGCCCCCTCGGCAAGGAGCTGCCGGTAGTGCGCGACGAGCAGGATCCCATTGCGCGTGGCGATGCCGAACAGCGTGACGAACCCAACGAGCGACGCAATGCTCACCACGCGCCCCGTGAGCAGCACCGCCACGACACCGCCGATGAGCGCGAGTGGCAGGTTCGCCATCACGAGTGCCGCCGTGCGCGCCGTCCCGAACTCGCCGAACAGGATGAGGAAGATCGCCGCCACCGAGAGCAGCGACAGCGTGGCGAGCCGTCTCGTGGACGCCTCCTGCGCCTCGAACTGGCCGCCGTACTCGACGTGATATCCCGTGGGGAGCTGCACGCGATCAGCCACCGCCGAACGAATGTCGGCCACGGTGCTGCCGAGGTCGCGGCCGGCCACGTTCGCCTGGACGACGATCTTTCGCTGCACGTTCTCGCGGCTGATGGTGTTGGGCCCGCGCTCGACCGTGACGGTCGCCAGCTGTGACAACGCGACGCGCTGTCCGGTCGGCGTATCGAACGACACGCCGGCAATGGTCGTCGCATCGGTCCGCAGCTCGTTCGGGAAGCGCACCACGAGATCCACGCTGCGCCCCTCCTCGAGCACCTGCGACACCTCCTCGCCATTGAACGCAACGTCGATCGCCTGCGCGAGCTGGCCCACCGTCATGCCATATCGCGCGAGCGCGCCACGGTCGGCGCGAATGCGAAGCTGCGGTACGTCCATCTGTTGCTCGAGCTGGAGGTCGGCCACGCCCGGCACGCTCCCCATCACGTCGCGCACCTGTGCGCCCACGAGGCGCAGGCGCTGAAGGTCTGGGCCGAAGATCTTCACGGCGATGTTCGCCCGCGTGCCGGAGAGCATGTGGTCGATGCGGTGGCCGATGGGTTGCCCGATCGTGACGCTGGTGCCCGGGATGATGGAGAACTCCTGCCGCAGCGCCTCGAACAGCGCCTCCTTGTCCACGTCCTCCTTCAGGGTGACGTCGATCTCCGCCGCATTCACACCCTGCGCATGCTCGTCCAGCTCGGCGCGGCCCTGCCGGCGATCGGTATTCTTCACCGCGCTGTTCGCAAGCAGTGTCTCCTCCACGCGACGTCCGATTGCGTCGGACTCGGCGAGCGACGTGCCCGGCACCGTCACCACGGAAATCGTCAACGACCCTTCATTGAACTCGGGAAGGAAGGAGGTGCCGAGGAACGGCACCGCTGCCACGGCGAGCAGGAGCGCAGCAACGGCGCCGAGCACCACGCGCTTCGGGTGGTCGAGGACCCACTCGAGCGTTGGCGCGTAGCGCCGCTTGAGCCACCGGACCAACGCGCTCTCGTGCTCCGTCTGTACCGACTTCGAGTTCGGCAGCAGGTAGGCGCAGAGTACCGGCGTGACCGTCACCGCCACGAGGAGCGACGCGAGAATCGCGACCACGTACGCGAAGCCGAGCGGCTGGAGCAGGCGTCCTTCCACGCCGGGCAGGAAGAACAGCGGCAGGAACACGACGATGATGATCAGCGTGGCATTCACGATCGACGCGCGAATTTCCTTCGACGCCTCGTAGATCACCCGCAACGCCGGACGCTGTTCACCCGGCGGCAGGTGGTGATTCTCCTTCAGCCGGCGGAAAACGTTCTCCACGTCGATGATCGCATCGTCCACGAGCGCGCCAATCGCGATCGCCATGCCGCCGAGCGACATCGTGTTGATCGTGATGCCGAGGAGCCGCATCGCGAAGATCGCGACGACGAGCGAGAGCGGTATCGCCACGATGGAGATCGCCGTCGCGCGCACGTTCCAGAGGAAGAGGAACAGGATGACGACGACGAAGATCGCGCCGTCGCGCAGTGCCGCGATCACGTTGTGCACGGCCACCGAGATGAAGTCGGCCTGCCGGAACAGCCGAGAGTGCACGACCATACCCTTCGGCAGTGTCCGCTGCATGTCCACGAGCTCGCGCTCGATGCGCTCCGTGAGCTCCAGCGTGTTGGCACCCGGTTGCTTCTGCACCGCGAGCACGACGCCGGGCTTTGCATTCACCGAGCCTTCACCGAACTTCGGCGCGGGGCCGACGCGCACCTCCGCGACCTGCCGGAGCAGGATGGGAACGCCGCCCCGCACCGCCACCACCGACGACCCCACGTCGTCGATCGTCTGGACGCGGCCCAGGCCGCGAATCACGTACTCCTGGCCCTTGTCCATGTACACGCCGCCCGACGCGTTCTCATTCGAGCCGCGCGCGGCCTCCACCACCTGCTCGAGCGTCACGCCGCTCGCGAGCATGCGCGCGGGATCGGCGAGCACCTGGTACTGGCGCACGTCTCCGCCGATCGGAATCACCTGCGCCACGCCCGGCAACGCGAGCAGTCGCCGGCGGATGGTCCAGTCCGCGGTGGTCCGGAGCTCCTCCGGGGACTGCGTGCCCGTGAGCCCGATCATGAGGATCTCGCCCATCACGCTCGATACGGGCGCGAGCTGCGGCGCCGCGAC
>JBKJMP010000639.1:0-4619 GCA_046596395.1 Gemmatimonadaceae bacterium | reverse complement strand
CCTCGACGACGCCCTCTGGGCCAAGTACAAGCTGGGCGAGCAGTACGGCATCGTCGATCCGGTGACAAAGCTGCCCGCGGTCACCAACCCGTTCATCGCCGCCAACGTGAAGCCTGGGGGTCTGGTGAATGCCGAGCAGACGGTGGAAGCGCTACGCGCCCGGCAGGTCACCTTTCTCGTCTGCCGCAATACCATCGCGGGAGCCACCAGGAAGCTCGTGGCGGCGGGCCTCGGCACCACGGAGCAGGTTCGTGGATCCCTCGACGCCGGCATCATCCCGGGAGTCACCGTCGTGCCGGCGATGGTGATCGCCTTCACGCAGATGCAGGAGCATGGCGTGGCGTACGTGTATGCCGGCTGAGGGTGATGCGCGCGCGGTGGGGCCGTCGCCGGGTTGACTGTCCGGTCATCCCACAACTATATTCCTTAGCAGCAATCTTAACCCGTTGTCGGGAGCGATCCGGTGGGCAGTCTGCAACTCACGCCTGAAGTGCTGACACTCATCGCCGAGCGCTTCAAGGCCTTGGCCGAGCCGGCGCGGCTCCACATACTGAATTGCCTTCGCTCCGGTGAACTCACGGTCACCGAACTCGTGGAGGAGTCGGAGCTGGGACAGGCGAACGTTTCCAAGCACCTGCAGCTTCTGCACTCGATGGGCTTTGTGAGCCGTCGCAAGGACGGTTTATTCGTCTACTACGCGCTGGCCGACAAGGGCGTTTTTCAGCTGTGTGACGTGATGTGCGGGCGGCTCGCGAGCGAGATGAAGGCGCGCCGGAAGCTGCTCGCCGTCTGATGGGCGAACGTCGTTGCGCGGCATGACGGCGTCGGGTGGGTGGTGGTCCCCGGGTCGCTCCGCTGGCGAGCGCCTTCATGTGCAGTGAGCAGAACATCCGCCCGTTTGTCGGCATCTTCGTCCTCCCTCCGTAGCGCTTGGCTACTGGGCGCATCCCGCGTGGTTGCTCTTCACCGCATTCGTGTGGGTTCAACCTGTTCCAGTCGAGTTCCACCGGCTTCTGCCCGCTCGAGCGAATCCTCGGGCGTGTGGGATTCCCGGGGTGTGGGTGGCGATGACGCGATGCACAATGCCATCGCGTTTCTGGTGGGTGCCCGTGTCTGGTGATAGCTACGACGTCCTCGCGATCGCGGCCCACCCCGACGATATGGAGGCCGTCGCCGGTGGAACGCTCGCGAAGCTCGCGCGACGCGGTGCGCGCGTGCTCCTGGTTGATCTGTCCACCGGTGAACCGACACGTTTCGCCGAGCGCGGAGTGCGTGGGGAACAGGCCCGTCGCGCCGCGGCGCTCCTCGGTACGGAACGGCACGTTCTCGGGCTCCAGGACCGCTTCATTCAAGACACGATCGAAGCGCGAGTCGCTGTTGCCGCGCTCGTCCGCAAGTACAGGCCGCGAGTCATTTTCACCACGGCCGGCTGCGGTGTGCATCCCGACCACAAGGCAGCCACGGATATCGTCGTGAACGCCGTCTTCTACGCCCGTCTTACAAAGTGGGAGGAAATTCCCGGTGGCGAGCGTCTGGCAGACACGCCACCCCACGAGATTGCGCGGTTGTACTTTGGACATTGCCGGATGGAGCCACCCTGGGAGCGTTTCGACTTCGCGGTGGACGTGACGGAGACCTACGATGCCAAGCTGGCGGCCCTCGCCGCGTACGAGTCGGTCTTCAGCGGGGCGCAGGCGGAACTTCTTGACCGGTACGCCGCCGAGGACCGCTATGTCGGGAGTCTGGTCGGCGTACGCTATGCCGAAGCGTTCAACGCACGTAGCCCGCTGCTGGTCGATGACCCGAGGGTGTTCCTACCAGTTCGATTCGGATAGCCGGGCCTGTTATTGGTGGGAATGACGATCGTGCAGGGAAAAGCCCCACAGGCGCTGGCATCTTTTCCTGACATATGGGTTGGCGGCGATGTATTACCGTATGGGTATGCACTAATGCTACGATAGCAGGCGGACCCAATCGACCGGAACGTTTTATGTCTCGCATTTTGATTCTCGGGAGCGGTACGGCGGGGACGATGATGGCGAACCGCCTGCGGCGCCGGTTCGCCGGCGACGTCAGGGCGGGAGCGACACACATCACTGTCATCGACCAGGACGACGTGCACGTCTACCAGCCAGGCCTTCTCTTCATCCCCTTCGGTATCTACCAACCGGAGGACGTTGTTCGCCCGCGTCGCCGCCAGTTGCATCACGCGATCGAGTATCGCCAGTCCACCATCGAGCGTGTCCTCACTGATGAAAACGTCGTCGAGCTTACGGGGGGAGAGCGCATTGCCTACGACGTCCTGATCGTCGCTACGGGAACCCGTATCGTCCCAGAGGAGACGGAGGGGCTCACCGGCCCCGGGTGGCGGGAGCGCATGTTCGACTTTTACACGCTCGACGGCGCGCGCGCCCTCGGTGAGCGGCTCGCGACGTGGGAAGGCGGGCGACTCGTCATCAATGTCGTTGAGATGCCGATCAAGTGCCCCGTCGCCCCGCTCGAGTTCGCGTTCCTTGCCGACTGGTTCTTCACCATGCGCGGGATTCGCGATAAGGTGGAGATCGTCTATGCCACCCCGCTTGACGGCGCCTTCACGAAGCCAATGAGCTCCCGCGTGCTCGGGCACCTGCTCGACGATAAGAAGATTGTACTCGTGACTGAGTTCAACGCCGGGCGGGTCGATGGTGGGGCCGGGATCCTCGCGAGTTGGGACGAGCGCGAGATCCCGTTCGATCTCCTGGTGACGATCCCCTTGCACCAGGGCGCGGAGTTCGTGCAGCGGTCTCCGGGACTGGGTGATGACAATGCATTCGTCCGTACCGATCCGGGCACGCTACAGAGCCAGCAGGCCAACAACGTCTTCGCTATCGGCGACGCAACTAACGTCCCGGCCTCCAAAGCAGGGTCCGTCGCACATTTCCAGAGCGAGGTGCTCGAAGAGAACATTGCTCGTTTCCTCGCGGGTGAGGCCCCGAAGCCGGACTTCGACGGCCACGCCAACTGCTTCATCGAGACTGGCTTCGAAAAGGCGCTCCTCATCGACTTCAACTACGCTACGGAGCCGCTCCCCGGCAAGTTCCCCTTCGCCATGATTGGGCCCATGAAGCTGCTCGCGGAGTCGCGCATGAATCACCTCGGTAAGCTCGCCTTCAAATGGGTCTACTGGAACATGCTCCTCCCGGGACGCGACATCCCGGCGGTCGGAGCCAAAATGAGCATGGCGGGCAAGCAGACGGCCGTCCTACAGACCTGAAGGATCACACTCTCTCCTCTCTACGAAACACACGAACATGATGACCACTCTGATTGCCGGCGTCGAGTTGGAAGTTGATGTGGAAGGATATCTCCAGAAGCCAGAGCAGTGGACCGAAGCGATCGGACTCGAAATCGCCCGCGCACTCGGCGTAGAGATGACCGACCGGCACTGGATGGTCGCGCGTTTCATGCGGCAGCGCTACCTGGACAGCGGCAATGCACCTTCGATCCGTACGCTCGGAAAGGACTCGGGCGTCGACGTGAAGGAACTCTACCGCCTCTTTCCCAAGGGACCGGCGAAACTTGCCGCGAAGATCGCCGGCATCCCCAAACCCCACGGTTGCATCTAACGGCTCAGGAGGGCGCAATGTCCGACACCATTGAGAAGGTATCAATCATTATCTCCAAGGGCTCCTTCGAGGGCGTCTACCCCGGGCTCATCATGGCCAATGGAGCGCGGATGGAGGGGATCGAAGCCAACGTCTTCTTCACTTTCTTCGGGATGGACGTGATCAACGTGGCGAAGAACGCCCACATCAAGATCGCGACTGTCGGCAATCCGGGCCTGCACATTCCGACGATGCTTGGTGGCCTCCCGGGGATGTCCTCATTCGTGACCCACCAGATGGAGAAGAAAATGGAGGAGCTCGATCTCCCGCCCATTCCGGAGTTCGTCCAGCTTCTTGCCGATTCCGGCGCCAAGCTCTATGCGTGCAAGGCGTCCGTAGACATGTTCGAACTGTCGCGCGAGAATTTCATCGACGACATCGAGGGCATCATTACCGTAGGCCAGTTTTACCAGATGGCAGGTGGCGGCCAGATCATCTTCACCTGACGAAATGATCCGATGAGATTCCGATGATCAACCCTGAACACGTCCGACCGAGAACGGCTCGGGCGTCACTGCTACGGAGACGTTCGCCGTTACCCTCACTCTCGATGAGGGTTACCCCTTCGACGTGGACCCCGAGATTCTCGGGGCGCTGCCGTTCCGGGTCGACGCGACACCGCCGCTAGCTCCGGCCCCACCCCCTCCCGCGTCCTCGCTACCGCGATCGCCTGGTGCCTCGACCGCAGCCTCCTTTGCTGCCTGCGGAGGGCACGCGTCGTCGTCACCGAAAGCGTGCGTCATGGGATCCCGGTCACGGTGGGCATCGAGACGGTGTCAGCGTGACCGTCCCTCCACGCCGATCACCCCAGAGCCTCGCCCTTATGATACCGCTGCCTATGAGACTACGCGCGAATGCCTGGCGCCGTCGCCGGCTTGACGGTGCCGGCCTTCCACAACTATATTCCTTAGTAGCTATTTATCCCGTTGTTGGAGCTGTCCGGTGGGCAATCTGGAACTCACGCCTGAAGTGCTG
>JBKJMP010000597.1:0-8640 GCA_046596395.1 Gemmatimonadaceae bacterium | reverse complement strand
CTCACAATCGAGCCACGCACCCCGCTGGGGAAATGGGTGTCAAAAGGACTAACCGTTGAACAGCCGGAAGAGGGATACGAGAGCGATTTCCTGGACGCGCACCGCCTGCTGAACGACGCGGGCTTCGAGCACTACGAAGTCTCCAACTACGGCAAGCCGGGCCACCGGGCTCGCCACAATTCGGCGTACTGGTCCGGCGTGCCGTATGTGGGCATCGGCCCCGCAGCGCACGGTTTCGACGGAATGGAACGCCGCTGGAACTTGCGCCACTACGCGCAGTGGCGAGATGCGGTGATGGCCGGTTCGGAGTCAATTGAAGGGTCGGAGCACCTGACAACCGAGAACCGCCTGTCGGAGCGCGTGTACCTCGGCTTGCGCTCCGATGCCGGCCTTGCCGTAGAGCAAAGGGACGGACCGGTCATCGACCGTTGGATCGGTGCTGGATGGGCCGAGATCGGCGCGGACGATCGCCTGCGCTGCACGGTGCAGGGCTGGCTGCGACTGGACGCGCTCGCCGCAGCCTTGACGCACCACCGAAGTCGTTAGCATATTTACACTTATGGCCACCGCAGACGAGCTCACGCCCCGCGAGCGCCGCGTCCTCGAAGCGGTGATCCAAACGTACGTCCAAACGGCGGAGCCTGCCGGGTCCCGGTTTCTCTCCAGACGATTTGGACTTGGGGTCTCGCCGGCCACGATTCGGAACACCATGAGCGACCTCGAGGAAAAGGGGTTTCTCATGCACCCGCACACGTCGGCGGGCCGCGTTCCGACCGACAAGGCCTACCGGTCGTACGTGGACTCGTTACTGAACGCGCCTGCGGGGGCCATCGTCGAATCCGAGCGCGACCGCCTCGCCGCGGAGATATCTGCGAGCAACTCCACTATCGAGACGATCCTCAGGCGCGCGGCGCAGTCGCTCGGCGTCCTGACCCAGGAGCTCGGCGTCGCCCTGGGCCCCAGGCTGGATGCCAGCGTGCTTCGGTCGCTCGAACTGGTACGCGTGGCGGGTGATCGCCTGCTGCTGGTGCTCACGCTCGATGGGGGCGTCGTTCGTACGGTATTCGTCGAGGTGCGGGGGGCGCTCTCGGATTCGTCCGTCATGGACGTTTCCCGCGTACTCAACGAGCGCCTGGCTGGACACACGCTCCGCGAACTGCGCGCCTCCGTCGCCGACCGGCTGCGCGATTCGTCCACGAATGCAGATGCGGAAGAGCTACTCAACATCTTCGTGCAGGAGGGCGACCAGCTGCTCGACGTCGCGCTCCCGATGAGCGAGGGGAGTGTGATCGTCGGGCAGGCGAGTGTGCTCGCCTCGCAGCCGGAGTTCGGTGGCGCGGAGAACCTTCGGCGGCTGCTGACGCTTACTGAAGAGCCGGCGCGACTCGCGGATGCCCTGCGGTTCAAGCATCGCGGCGACGAGCGGCCCGGTGTCAACATCACGATTGGTGGCGAGAACGGCGATCCGCGCCTCGACCAGTTCACCGTCGTCACGGCCGAGTATCATGCGGGGACACTTGCTGGCGTCATTGGCGTCATCGGCCCAACGCGCATGCCGTATGAGAAGGTGATCTCGCTCGTGCAGCACACCTCGCGCTTGCTGTCGGACCTGTTGTAGCACGTACCTGATTCTTCGAGAGTTCGCACACATCCATGGCTGATTTCTACACGACGCTCGGCGTCGACCGCACGGCGGACGGCGACGAGATCAAGAAGGCATATCGCAAGCTCGCGATGGCGTACCACCCCGACCGCAACGGGGGCTCCAAGGAAGCGGAGGAGAAGTTCAAGGCGATCACCGAGGCGTACGACGTCCTCCGCGATCCCAACAAGCGCGCGGCATTCGACCGGTATGGTGAAGCGGGACTGCGCGGTGCCGGCGGGGGGGGCTTCCACCACGTGGATCTGTCCGAGGCGCTGAGCATTTTCATGCGCGACTTCGGCGGAATCGGTGGCCTCGACGACCTGTTCGGCGGTCGGGGTGGCGGTGGATCGCGCGGTGGACAGGACCTCAAGATCACGCTCCCGCTCACGCTCCTCGAGGTTGCGACGGGGGTGGACAAGGAGATCAAGCTCAAGGCACTGGAGGCGTGCGAGACGTGCTCCGGCAGTGGCGCCGAGCCGGGATCGAAGGCGCAGAACTGCAGCACGTGCAATGGACAGGGCGAAGTGCGGCGCGCGCAGCGGTCGTTCTTCGGCCAGTTCGTGACCGTCGCGCCGTGCCCAACGTGCCACGGTGAGGGACGCGTCATCGAAACGCCATGCCGGAAGTGTCGCGGCGAGGGACGCATGCGCGCCGACAAGACCATCAAGGTGTCGGTGCCGGCGGGTGTCGCGACCGGCCAGTACATGACGTTGCGCGGCGTCGGCAACGCGGGCGCCCGTGGTGGTGAGCGCGGCGACGTCCACGTCGTCTTCGAGGTCGCGGACGATCCGCGCTTCGAGCGCGATGGCGAGGACCTCTACACGGAAGTCCTGGTGACGTATCCGCAGCTCGTGATGGGCGCGACAGTCGAGGTCCCGACCGCGACGAACCGCGTAGCGCTCAGCATTCCGGCCTCCACGCAGAGCGGGCAGGTTTTCCATCTTCGCGGCCGGGGCCTCGCGCGCGTCAACGCGGCGGGCACGGGCGATCTCCATGTCCGCGTCCAATTGTGGACGCCCGACAAGCTCGGTGACGAGGAGCAGGAGCTCATCGAGAGGCTCGCTGTTGTACAGCGAGCCGTTCCAACCGATCGCGGCAAGGGCCTGTGGGCCAAGATGAAGGAAGCGCTCGGCGCATGACGAGCTGGCTCTCGGTGCGCGTTCGCCCCGGCGCGGCGCACCGGGATGGTGCGCTTGCCGCGCTGTTCGAGATGGGATCGGAGGGAGTGCACGAGGACGGCGCCGAGCTGGTGACGCACTTTCCCGGCGACGCCGATGCCGAGGCCATCGCTACGGCGGTCATCGCGGCGGATCCGGACGCGGACGTCAGCTGCACGATGATCCCCGCCGTTGACTGGACGGAGAAGTGGAAGACAGGCGTGCGCGCGCATGACCTTGGCGCCCTCGCCGTTGTGCCTCCGTGGCTCGCCGAGGGGCGCGACATGGCGCGCACGATCGTGATCGAGCCGCAGATGGCGTTCGGCACCGGTGAGCATCAGACGACGCGTGGTGTGCTGCGCCTCATGCCGGATCTGATTCGTCCCGGTGATCGCGTCGTGGACCTTGGCAGCGGCAGCGCCGTGCTGGCCATCGCTGCGGCGAAGCTCGGCGCATCACGCGTGACGGCGATCGAGATGGATCCGGACGCCATCGCGAACGCGAACGAGAACATCGCGCGCAATGGTGTGGCCGATCGCGTGACGCAGCTCGAGGGCGACGCGTTCGTGCTGCTCCCGCTCGTCGCACCGGCGCGCGTGATCTTCGCGAACATCATCTCGTCGGTGCTGCTGGAACTGCTCCCCGTGATCGCCGAATCGCTCGAGGAGGACGGCGCCGCGATCCTCAGCGGCATTCTCGGCGAGGAGCGAGCCATGATGGTCGAGGCGCTGACTGCAGCTGGTTGGTCGATTGTCGCCGAAGACGCGGAGGAGCTCTGGTGGAGCGTGAGGATCGCGCGCCGGTAGGCACGTTCTACGCGCCCGGTGAGTGGGCGCGTGCCGAATCGACGGAACTCTCCGAATCGGCGGCGCATCACGCGATGGTGAAGCGGCTCGCGGTCGGCGACGTCGTCCGCCTGACGAACGGCGCCGGCACACGCGCACGCGCGTCCATCGCCGAGTTGTCGCGCAAGCGCTGCATCGTCGCAATCGACGACGCCTCCGTTGACGAGGTGCGACAGCTCCCGCGCATCGATCTGTGGGTGCCGGTCGGCGATCGAGAGCGCATGCTGTGGCTCGCTGAGAAGGCGGTCGAGCTTGGTGTGTCGTCGTGGCAGGCGATCACGTATGCACGATCGCGTTCCGTGGCGCCACGCGGCGAGGGCGCCTCATTTCAGGAGAAGCTACGTCTGCGCATGGTGGGCGCGCTCGAGCAATCTGGAGGCGCCTGGCTTCCCGAGCTGTTGCCGGAAATGGGAATGGACGAGGCGCTCGCGCGCACCAGCGCGGGGCGCTCGATCCTGCTCGATATGGCGGGCGGGTCGCTGGGCGAGGGACGTCCCACGCTCGACGCGCCGGTCCGCGTTGCACTGGGTCCTGAGGGCGGACTGGACGAGAACGAGCGGGAGACGTTCATTCGCGCAGGCTGGCGTCTCGTCGCCATCGGCGCCAACGTGTTGCGATTCGAGACGGCGGGCATCGCCGCTCTCGCCATTCTCCGCTCCCATTCGCGACGCTGATTGTGTCCGACACCTGCCTGTTCTGCCGCATCATCCGGAAGGAGATCCCGGCCGCGATCGTCTTCGAGAACGAGCACGTCCTGGCGTTTCGGGACATCGATCCCAAGGCGCCGACGCATGTGCTCGTGATCCCGCGCGAGCACGTCGCCACGCTCGACGACGCGCGCGACGCCCGCGTGCTCGGCGAGGTGATGCTGGCCGCTGCGGAGATCGCCCGCGCCGAAGGGCTCGTCGCCGGCGGGTACCGGACGGTCGTGAACTGCGGCGCGGACGCCGGCCAGTCGGTGTTCCACGTCCACCTGCACCTGCTCGGCGGGCGCCGGCTCGCGTGGCCTCCGGGGTGACGCACCGATAGCTTGTAGCGATGCCCCTCTACGACACTCTCCAGGCCGACCTCAACGCCGCGCGCAAGGCGGGAGACAAGCCGCGCGTGCTGGTGCTCGGCACCATCTTCTCCGACGTCAAGAACCGGAAGATCGAGCTCCGCCGCGACGTGACGGACGAGGAGGTGGTGGATGTGTTGCGCAAGGGAATCAAGCGCCGCCGCGAATCCATCGAGATGTACGCCGGCAAGCGTGACGACCTCGCCGAAAAGGAGCGTGGAGAGGTCACCGTGCTGGAGGCGTACCTCCCGCCCGCGGTGAGCGACGAGGAGCTGCGTACCGCGGTTCGCGCGGCGATCGCTGCCGGCGCGTCGCAGATCGGCGCGGTGATGGGCAAGGTGCTGCCGCAGTTCAAGGGGCGGGCGGAAGGCAGCGCGATCAACGCGATCGCCCGCGAGGAGCTGGCCGCGAAGGGGTGATGGGGGTGCGACGATGAATGCGCACGCCCTGGCGATCCTCGAGCTCCCGCGCGTCCTCGACCTCGTGGCCGACGGCGCGATGTCGGCCCCGGGCGCAGCGCGTGTGCGCGCGCTGGTGCCGCGTGCCGATCTCGAGTGGCTCGAGGCGGAGCACCGTCGCGTCGCCGCTGTGCGCGCACTCCACGGCGGTGAGCCGAAGTGGAGCCCGGAGCCGGTGCCGGACGTCACCGGGCCGGTCCAGCGCCTCCGCATTATGGGGAGTGTATGGTCGGGGCTCGAGCTCATTGCAGGTGGGATCCTGCTGCGCTCCGCACGCCGCACCCGCGATGCCCTGCGCGACGAGCGCCGGCCGGCACTGACGCGGGCCGTGCTTGCGACCTTCGCCGAGCAGATGGTGAGCGCAAAGGCGCAGGAGGAGCAGATCGAACGCGCGATCGGCGAGGACGGCGTGGTGAAGGACGACGCGTCGCCCACGTTGCGCCGGCTGCGTCGCGAGCTGCGCGCGTCGCACGGCGAGCTCATTCGCATCCTCGAGCGCGCGATGAGCGCCCTCGAGCCGCATCACCGGTTGCCGGACATGTCGGTCACGGTGCGCGATGGCCGCTACGTGATCCCGGTGCGGCGCGAAGGAGCGCGCAGCGTCGGCGGCATCGTGCATGGCTCGTCGGCAACTGGTGGCACGATGTTCGTCGAGCCTCCGGCGGCCGTGGAGTATGGCAATCGCATTCGCGAGCTCGAGGCGGAGGAGCACGAGGAGGTCGAGCGCATCCTCGCGGCGCTCACCGATGAGATTCGCCCGTTGCGCGACGGGATGGCGGACTCCTTCGACGCACTCGCGGAGCTGGATTCGCTCTCCGCACGTGCGCGGTACGCGATCCGCTACGTGTGCACGCCCGCGCAGCTCGTGCCGGCGCGCGATGGATTCGACGTCCGCGATGCTCGCCATCCGCTGCTGCTCGCGAAGGGCACCACGGTCGTGCCGTTCGATCTCGGCATGGGCGCCGACGAGCGGACGTTGCTGGTCTCGGGGCCGAACACCGGCGGCAAGACTGTGCTGCTCAAGGCGCTCGGCCTCATCTCGATGATGTCGCAGGCCGGCATTCCGGCGCCGGTTGGTGCGGAGAGTCGGATTCCAATCTTCGACGACGTGCTCGCGGACATCGGCGACGAGCAGTCGATCGAAGCGAGCTTGTCGACCTTCTCCGCGCACCTCAAGAACTTGTCCGAGATTCTCCGCCACGCGACCGCCAGTTCGCTCGTGCTGGTCGACGAGCTGGGCTCGGGCACTGATCCGCAGGAGGGCGCCGCGCTGGGCTGGGCAATCCTCGAGACGCTGACCAAGCGCGGGACCACAACGCTCGCCTCCACGCACCTCGGGCAACTCAAGGAACTCGCTTCTCAGGTTTCGGGAGTCGTGAATGCGTCGCTGCAGTTCGACGCCGTCCGGCTCGCGCCGACGTACCGGCTGATCAAGGGCGTACCCGGCCGATCGTACGGCATCAGCATCGCGCGGCGCCTCAACCTGCCCGAGGAGGTCGTGACCGCGGCGGAGGCGCGCGTGCCGCAAGGTGAGCGCGACATGGCGGCGCTCATCGAGCGGCTCGAGAAGAAGGAGGAGGAGCTCTCCCTTCGCGAGCGCGAGGCCGACGCGATGGTCGCCGACGCGCGCGAGCGCATCGCCGCGATCGCCAAGCGCGAGCATAACGTGCGCGAACGCGAGCGCACGGTGGAGAAGACGAGCCGGCAGGAGGCGCGAAAGTACGTACTCGAGGCGCGCGCAGAGATCGACCGCACCATCAAGGAGCTGAAGCAGCGCGGCTCAGCTGCGGCCGATGCGGCGCTGGAGGAGATGGGGCGCGACGCGCGCCGCAAGGCGGAAGATCTCGCGGCCAGGCAGGCGAACGTGCTCGATCGGCTCGAGGCGGAAGAGCGCGCGGTGCAGCGCAAGCGCGGGCACGTGCCGCCCAAGGATCGCCTCCCGGTCGCGGTAGGTGATACCGTCGAAGTCGGCACGCTCGAAGGGAAAGTCGGTCGTGTCCTGGAACTCCGCGGCAAGGAGGCTCAGGTCGTGGTCGGCTCGATGAAGCTGACCGTGAAAGTCTCGACGCTCCGGCGCACAGAGAGCCGGCCGGCCGAGATGGCGGTCAGCTACATCGGCGACGCGCCCGACGTGTTCGTCAGCACCGAGATCAACCTGCTTGGCCTGCGTGCCGACGAGGCCGAGGGCGCGGTGCTCCAGGCGTTGGATAGCGCGATTCGCGCCGACTTGAAGAGCCTGCGGATCATCCACGGCAAGGGAACTGGCGCCCTGCGCGGCGTGGTGGACGAGATGCTCCGCAAGGACACGCGTGTGCGCGAGTTCCGCATGGCGGGGTGGAACGAAGGCGGTGCGGGCGTCACGATTGCGGTATTCGCGTGATTCCCGAGGAGGTCGTCGAGCGCGTACGCGAGAGTGCCGATATCGTCGGCGTGATCGGCGAGTACGTGGATCTCAAGCGTCAGGGCGCGGACTACCGCGGCCCATGCCCGTTTCACCAAGGGACTGGACGCAACTTCTCGGTGTCGCCGAAGAAGATGATGTACCACTGCTTCGTCTGTAACGAGAGTGGCAACGTCTTCACGTACCTGATGAAGCGGCTCGGAGTCGACTTCCCCACCGCCGTGCGGATGGTGGGCGAGAAGTCGGGCATCGAGGTCGTGGACACGACGTCGGGACGCGGCGACGAGAAGGACACGCGGGAGCCGCTGTGGGAGGTGAACGGCGTCGCCGCCGACTACTTCAAGCGTACGCTCTGGGACGACGAGCTCGGCACCGCGGCGCGCGCATACCTCGAGTCGCGCAGCGTGTCACGCGAGCTCGCCGACAAGGTCGGCCTCGGTTTCGCGCCGCGGGAGATCGGCCTCATGCGCTCATACCTGAACACGCTCGGTTTCGAGGACACGCGGCTCATCGAGTCGGGGCTGCTGCACGTGCCTGAGGGCAGTACAGAGCCGCGTCCGAGATTCCGCGATCGCTTGATCTTCCCGATTTATGATGTGTCGAGCCGAGTCGTCGGCTTTGGAGGACGGCTGATCGGGGCCGGCGAACCCAAGTACCTCAACTCGGCTGAATCGCCGGTCTTCAGCAAGGGCAAGCTGCTCTACGGGCTGAACTGGGCGCGGCTCGCGGCGCGGCGCGACGAGCGGATGCTCGTCGTCGAGGGCTACTTCGACGTGCTGCGGCTCATCGGTGCGGGGATCGAGTGCGCCGTCGCGCCGATGGGAACAGCGCTCACCGACGAGCAGGCGAAGCTCATTCGCCGCTACACCGACAAGGTTTTCCTCCTTTACGACTCGGACAAGGCCGGGCTGATGGCGACGTTCCGTTCCGGTGACGAGCTGCTCGCGCAGGGCGCGTCGGTGCAGGTCGTCACGCTCCCTGATGGCGAGGACCCCGACACCAGGGAGCGTGACGACCTGCACCGACGCGCCCTGCGCGAGCAGCTCGTCACCGGAACGAAACGTCGCCATCAGCCCG
>JBKJMP010000578.1:0-3290 GCA_046596395.1 Gemmatimonadaceae bacterium | reverse complement strand
GACGCGCCATCGTTCGTGCGTGCGCTCGATGAGCCCGAGAGCGCCGCGGCCCTGGATGACCGGGTGGACCGCTGGCGCGAGCGCCGCGAGCACTCCGTACGACGCCTGCGGGGATTGGGTCGTGAATTGGCGCGGATCGACGGCCGGCGATCCGGCGACTGCCGGCGTTTCGCCCTCCAGCAGGCTCCCGTCGGAATCGTACAGCGCGATGACAACTCCAAGCCGAGCGGCGCCGGACAGCGCGTGCGCACGCTCGCTCGCGTCCGCGGCGCGCGCGAGCTCGGTGGAGACGTGTTCCGCTACGTTCTGGAGGCGGCCATCGAGCTCGTCGTACTGCGTGCGGCTGACGACCGCGTAGCCGTAGAGAGCGATCAACAACACGACGCCGCAGATGATGCCCGCGCACCAGGCGGCGAGACGAAGCCGCAGTGAACCCCTCACGCTCGCCTCACGGGCAACGAGGAGGGCAGGTGCCCTCCCCGGCCCGGGTCATGCCGGTGCCATCGACGGCTCGCGCAAGGCGTATCCGGCACCACGAAACGTGTGGATGAGGCGGACTTCGCTTGCCGCCTCGAGCTTCTGCCGGAGCTGCTTGACGTACACCTCCAGCACGTTGGAGCCGCCCTCGACGTCGTAGCCCCACACGCGATCCATGAGGAAGCTCTTGGGGAGGACGCGGCGCGGGTGCAGCAGGAACTGCCGGAGCACTTCGTATTCGGTGGACGTAAGCTCGATGTCGCGCGTTCCGCGGTGCGCGCGCCGAAGTCCCGTGTCGAGCGAGAGGTCGGCGAATCGCAGCACCTCGGCGCGATCATTCGTGCGGCGGCGCAGGAGTGCCTTGACGCGGGCCGCCAGCACCTTGAACGTGAACGGCTTGAGGACGTAATCGTCTGCGCCGCCGTCGAGGGCCTGTACCTGGTTCTCGGTCTCGTCGCGCGCCGTGAGCATCAGCACCGGAAGCTCCATGTCGGCGCTGCGGAGGCGTGCGAGCACCTCGAAGCCATCGAGGTCGGGGAGCATGAGGTCGAGGATCACGAGATCCGGTGCTCGCTCGCGGGCCAGCGTGAGTCCCTGCCGACTCGTGTTCGCGGTCTCGACCACGTAACCCTCATACGCGAGGCCGCGCCGGAGTGTGTTCGTCAGCGTGATGTCGTCATCGATGACCAGGATCCGTTCCATGCGTTCCGCGCGAGGGGGGATGCGCGGGTGACGCCTGACTCCGGCAGCCCCTCGAGCACCCAAGCGTACTGCAAGGGCGTATCCAATCGTTCGATAGCGTACAGTCGGGCCCGTCGCTCCTCCCTGACGATGCCACCAGCCTCGCCGACCCGTACCACGCGTCCCTCACGCTGTCCTCCTGGAATCCTCAGGAAGGTCGCGTATCTCCACGGGTGTCGTCGTTGACCGAAAGCCCTCGCGGTCGAAACGCACGACACGAATTCAATCACCGGTGTGGCCCATGGATCATCACTATGTCTGGCGCATCTGGTCGAGCACGTTCCTGGTGCCATGGCTCGCGCTCTACCTCGCGAACCCGCGGCTTCGCACGGTGATGTGGCGCGCGAGCGCGGCCACCGCCCTGTTCGGACTGACGGAGCCGATCTTCGTGCCGGAGTACTGGAATCCGCCGAGCCTGTTCGAGCTTGCCCGCCGCACCGGTTTCGACATCGAGAGCCTGATCTTCGCATTCGCCCTGGGCGGGATCGGAAGCGCGATGTACGACACCCTCGCCCATCAGCATCTCGTGCCGGCGAGCGCGACGGAGCGCGCTGCTCCGCTTCACCGATTTCATCTCGTTGCCCTGCTCGCGCCGCTCGCGACGTTCGTTCCGCTCTACTTCCTCCCGTGGAATCCCATCTATCCCGTGCTGGTGAGCCTCCTCCTCGGCGCGATCGGGTCCGTCGTGTGCCGGCCGTCACTGGGGCGGAAGACCGTGCTTGGCGCACTTCTCTTCCTGGCGCTCTACGGTGTGTTCATGCTGGGGCTGCGGGTAATCACCCCGGAGTACATCGCGGAGGTGTGGAACCTGGCCGCGCTGCGCGGCGGGCTTGTGATCGGCATCCCCACGGAGGAGCTGCTGTTCGGGCTGGTGTTTGGGGCGTACTGGACGGGCGTCTATGAGCACTTCACCTGGAGCGAGAGCGTGGCACACACCCGCGCGCCCGTGCAGGAGCTCACCAAGTGACGCGCGCTGCCGCACCGAACCGGTGCGTGCGCGACGGGTTGCGCAATGCACCGCGAGCATCTCGGCACAATGCATCGCCTCGGTCTCCACTTGGCGGCGTACCACGACTTCTTCGCCCAGGCTCGACGTACGACGAGATCACGGTACGCGGTCGGTCTCGAGCAGGAAGGACTCAGAGGCGCGACGCTGGAGTGTCTCCCGCCTCGGCTCGGGAGAGGGCCAGTGGATTCGCGTGCGACTGCCGCGGCTCGATCGTTCGCGTCACGGGGCTGCCTTCATGTCTCGCGCCGGAATTTCTGCCACCGCTGGCGTTGCGCTCATCCCGGCCGGATGGATGCCGTTGAGCCTGGTGCGCTTCAGCAGCAGCGCATTGATTGCCACGACCGCCGAGCTGCCCGACATCGATAGCGCTGCAATCTCTGGTGACAGCGTGAACGGATAGAGGACACCGGCGGCGAGCGGGAACGCGATCACGTTGTAGCCGACGGCCCACCACAGATTCTGGTGCATCTTGCGCAAGGTGGCGCGCGACAGCTCGGTCGCGGCGACAATGTCATAAGGGTCGCTCTTCATCAGCACGACGTCGGCACTTTCCATCGCCACGTCCGTTCCGGCACCGATGGCAAAGCCGACATCGGCCTGGGTCAGCGCGGGCGCGTCGTTGACGCCATCCCCAACCATCCCGACTTTCTTGCCCGTTGCCTGTAGCTCTTTCACTTTCGCTGCCTTCTGGCCGGGCAGTACGTCGGCCAGCACGCTGTCGATGCCGAGGTCCGCGGCAATACGCTTGGCGGTGCCGGCGTTGTCACCCGTCAACATCACGACGTCGATCCCACGTTCGCGTAGCTTCGCCACCGCGGCTTTCGCGGTCGGTCGCACGGCGTCCGCAATGGCGATGAGCCCGATCACACGAGCGTTCTGGGCGACGTGGACCACCGTGCGGCCTTCCCCTTGCAGTCGCGCGGCCTCAGGCTCCAGTGCACCGAGTGCGAGCTTCTGCGTGTCCATCAGCAGGCGGTTGCCTAGGAAGACGATGCCGGCGGCGGTTTGCGCCTGCGCGCCCTGGCCGTCGATGCTCTTGAAGCCCGTTGGAGCGACGATTTTC
>JBKJMP010000556.1:0-4803 GCA_046596395.1 Gemmatimonadaceae bacterium | reverse complement strand
CTTCGTGTTCGTGAAGTATTACGATGCACTCGCGCCCTTCCTGACATCGGCGCCGTGTAACGCGACGCAACCATGGATGCGGCCGGGCTTGTCGGCCGCGGAGAAGCGAGAGCTCCACGCGCACGCACGGCTCGATCCCGAATACATCCCGCTCGACGCCGCCCGAGCGCGTCAGCCCGCCTATGAGTCGGCACTCCGGTGCCTCGATGCCGACGTGGGGACGCTGCTCCAGGCGCTCGAAAAGCAGGGGCGTCTGGAGAACACCATCGTCGTGATCAGCTCCGATCACGGAGAGGAGTTCGGGGAGCACGGCATTGCCGGCCACGGCAATTCCCTGTACCTCCAATCGATTCATGTCCCGCTCATTGTGGTACACCGGTGGAGCGTTCCAGCCGGACGGCGGGTATCCAGCACCGTGTCGCTCCGGAACCTGCCAGCGACCATCCTCGCGTTGGCCGGTCTTCCATCGCCACTGGGAGGAACGTCACTCCACCCACTCTTCAGCGATTCAGCCGCCGTGCCTGCTGAATCTCCAGTGGCGTTTGCCGAGCTCCCGTACTCCCGGGGACAGCCCGAGCGCTTCCCGGTGAGCAAGGGAAACATGGTGTCCATCGTGACCAACAATCGCCAGTACATCAGGGATGGGGCCGGGGGGGAGCAGGTCTTCGACCTGGATCAGGATCCGAGGGGAAGCCGGCCCGCCGCGGACAGCGTCGTAGCCGCTCGCCGTCTTCGTGGCCTCGTGCCCGATAGCGCGCTGCGCGGTTCCCGGTTGAATCGCTAGACAGGGAGTTTCGTGGAGGACGAACGGAGTTTCTGACACGCGCGGGTGAACTGTTCAGGAGGTACTTCGCCGCGTCGCTCGCCGCGTGAAACTCGATCACAACAAGATTGCGCTCACGCGCACGAGGTTCGACTTTTGGCGCATGCCTGAATCTCTCCGCCTGCGGCTCTTTCTCACCTGCTGGCTCGTTTACGTCGTCCACTTTGCCACGGACTTCGTTCGCGAGCATTACCTCGTCGTCAGCATCGTTGAGGACCGGACGTACGTGCTGGACAAGTACTACGGCATGCACCCCGACATCTTCATCAATCCCCCGAATGCGACGGTGAAGGGCGCGCATCATGGCGCGAATCCGGGGATGTCGATGCTCGCCGCGGTGCCGTACTTCGTGCTTCGCCCCGCGGTGGATCTCGTGGTGGACCGCGAGCGGCGCGGCCGCGAGGCACGGCAGGCGGCCCGCGGCGCGCCCGAGGTCGTGACATACAACGACACCCGCGCGCGGCGGGTGGCGTTCTACGAGAAGATTCGGCGCATGGGGCTGGACGTCAGGTTCGGGCTCGTGTCCGCCATCACCACCGTGTTCTGCATGGCGCCAATCAGCGCCGCGAGCGTGGTGCTCATGTTCAACGTGCTCGGCGCGATGGGGCTGGGGTGGCGCATGTCGCTGGGGCTTTCGCTGCTGTACGCCTTCGGCACTCCGGTCTTCATGCGTACGGCCATCCTCAACCAGAACCTGGCCATCGGCATCGGCTCGTTCTTCGCCTTCGCCTTGCTGTGGAACCCCCGCGAGCTGTTCCCGTGGCGGGCGCGCACGCGGCTCGTCGTTGCGGGGTTGCTCGGGGGATTCTCCTTCCTGCTCGACTACAGTGGCGCGATCTACATGGGGCTCCTCGGCTTCTATGCCTGGTGGCGGCGGGCCGACGACATCGGCGTCGCGGGCGGCTTTCGCGAATCGCTCTGGTACCTCGCGGGCGCCCTTCCGGGGATCGTGATTCTCTGGACCTATCAGTATGCGAGCTTCGGGCACCCCTTCTATCCGCCGCAGCACTGGATGGCGCCGGTGGACTGGATCGATGTCGGCTACAAGGGGGTGGGCGGCGTGAGCGGGGAGTTGCTGAAGATGCTGCTCCTCGACGCGAGATTCGGGCTGTTCGCCACCATGCCCCTGGCCGTGCTGGCGGTCCTCTCGCCCTGGCTCGCCTTCAGGGGGCGAAGCCTGCTTCCGGCTCGGGAGACTCTGGTGTGCGTGAGCCTTTCTGTGGCCTTGATCGTCTTCTTTTCGACGGTGCAATACACCCGCCTCCAGTGGGTGACCGGCATCCGTTACCTGGCGCCCACTTTTCCCTTCCTCTTCCTCGGCGCAGTACCCGTTCTTCTCAGGCTTCCGCGGTTCATCACGTACGCGATGGTCCTGCTTTCCCTCGTGATCAGTTGGAGCATCGCGATGGTGCGGAGTCAGGGCACGGTCGCCGAGAACGTGATCCGGGTGCTCGTGGAGGGGTTCCAGCTGCCGTGGCTCACCGTGCTCACGAAGATGTCTGCACAGTACCTTCCGTGGTACAAGGGGACCGTCTCGGCCCTCCCGATCATGGCCGTGACCGCGGCGACGATTTGGCTGATCTGGACGATGAAGACTCCGTGGCGCCGCCTCAACCCCGAGGTGTGACATGTCGGGACCAGAGGCGAGCAGCGGCATCGCGCGCGGCGCGAATGGAGTGCGGTTGACGCCCGAGAGCGATGGCGGCGGCGGGGGCGTGCTGGTGGACGTCATGATCCCCGTGCTGAACGAGGCGCACGTGCTGGCCGCGAGCGTGGCCGAGGTGCGCCGGTACCTCACGGCGCATGCGACGTGGCGCTGGCGCGTGGTCATCATCGACAACGGCTCGCACGACGGCACGGACCGCGTGGCGGAGTCGCTCGTGCAGCAGCACGCCGACGTCCGCTTCGTGCAGCTCCCACAGCGTGGCCGGGGACGGGCGCTCCGCCGCGCGTGGACGCAGAGCGACGCCGACATCATGGCGTATACCGACGTGGACCTGTCCACCGAGCTCGCGGCGCTGCCCAGGTTGGTATACGGGATCACGCATGAGGGGTACGACCTCGGCACCGGTTCGCGGTTGCTACGGGAATCGAAAACGCGGCGGTCGCTCAAGCGCGAGGCGATCTCGCGGATCTACAACGTCATCGTGAAACTGGTGCTGGGCACGTCGTTCAGCGATGCGCAGTGCGGGTTCAAGGTCGTGAGCCGGGCCGTGGTGCGCGATGTCGTGCCGCAAATCGAGGACGAGGCGTGGTTCTTCGATACCGAGCTGCTGGCCATCGCCGAACGGCAGGGCTATCGCATCAAGGACCTCGCGGTGGAGTGGAACGAGGATAACGATAGCCGCGTGAAGATCGTGCCCACGGCGATCGAGGATCTCAAGGGCGTCTGGCGCCTGCGGAAGAAATTCTGGCGGGAGCGCAACCTGCCGCGCCGCCACCCCGCGGACGCCGCCGCCAACCGCGCCGGCTAAGCTGCCGCCGTCACTCTTCGTCACTGGGGCGAGCGGGTTCGTCGGCAGGCGCGTCGTCAGCGCCCTGGTGGACGGCGGTTACGCCGATGTGCGCGTGCTGCTTCGCCATCCGGGTCGCTTCGCCCCCATCACGGACGTACCTCGATCATGGACGCTCGTCCGCGGCGACCTCGCCGAGCCATATGCCTGGGCCCAGCACTTGGAGGGTGCCGATGCGGTCCTGCACCTCGCAGCCTCCACCGGGAAGGTGCCGCGCGACGAGCACTTCCGGGTCATAACTACCGGAACGCGAAACCTGGTGCAGGCAGCGCGGACCGCATCTGTGAAGCGATTCCTGTTCGTCAGCAGTGTGGCTGCTGGTTTCCGGAACCGGCGCTTCTATCACTATGCCGATGCAAAGCTGGCCGCCGAGGCGGAGGTACGCACATCGGGCATGGATTGGCTGATCGTGCGCCCAACGATGGTACTTGCGCCCGACAGTCCGGTACTCGCGGGACTTCGAAAGCTTGCGATGCTGCCGGTGCCGGTGGTCTTCGGAGATGGTGACAACCCTGTGCAGCCGGTCGCCGTGAACGACCTCGCAGCGATTCTCGTCGCAGCGCTCGCGGAGCGGCACTGGGGCGGCCTGTGTCTCACGGTGGGGGGTCCTGAGACGATCACGACCGGCGAGTTGCTCCGGCGCATCCGTGCTCTCGCACAGGGCGCCACCGGGAGGAGTCTGCACCTTCCACTCTGGCCGATCGCCACGCTCCTCGGCGTGCTCGAGCCGCTCTTGTTCCCGGTGCTACCGTTCACGGCGGGGCAGCTGGCCACGTTTGCAAACCCGAGTGTCGGTGAGCCGAGCTCGTTGCTCGACCGGCTTCCACGGCCGAGCACGACCCTGTCGCACATGCTCGGGGAGGGACGCACGTGATGTCGGCCCCAAGGGATCGATCAGCGATCGAGGCCGAGTGTCTCGCCTTCTGCCGCCATGTCGCCGACGTGGAGCCGACGGCGTTCGTGCTCGAGCACTACCACCGGCTCCACCACACGTCAAACGCGCCCGCGCCGGCGAGCGACGAGAAGATCGAGCGCGTCCTGCTTGCGTTGTCCCGATGGGGTTCGTTGCCCCTCCGCGTATCCGACGGATACGCGCGGTTCTTTCGCCCGCGCTCCACGTTGCGCCGGCGACTCGTGCTGATCCTCGCCATCCTCGAGAACAGCCCGCCGAGCGAGCGACGGCTCAATTCGGGGGACGAGGGGTCGCTTGCGGCCGTGGGACTTCGTCTCCTCGCGACGCTGGTGGCCGGCGGTACGTGCATCCTGCTCGGGACGCTGCTCCTCGGCCCCGTCCACCTGCTCAGCCTTGCGTTCGCGCCGCGCGCCGCGAGGACGGAGGCATGACCCGCGTGGTCGTCGTCGGCTCGGGGGCAACAGGGGTGCATTTCGCGCTGACCGCGCTGGAGCGCGCACACGACGTGACGCTGCTCGTGTACGGCGTCGACCGTCCAGGGCCGGTGCGGGTGG
>JBKJMP010000494.1:0-14004 GCA_046596395.1 Gemmatimonadaceae bacterium | reverse complement strand
TGCTTGTCGTACATCGCGCGGTGGAGCACATCGTCTACCTGAAGCAACGACGCCATTGGAACTGAGCCGGAAGCGATATCGATGATCCGGTTCGCGAGAAAACCAACCGCCTTCGCGTGCGGCTGGCCCCAAACGCTCGCGGGGCGGCGCTTACGGGCGCCCAATCTCAGTCCACTCCACCGTCTCGCGCGCGCTCGAGCATGAGAGCCACGTGCTCAGCCTCGCCATTCGTCACCAGCTCGAGAGGCGGCTTTCCGTCCAATTGCTTGTGCGGCGCATTGAGCCACTGCAACACCTCGGCTGGCTCGAGCACCTCCCCGAGCACACCGAGAACCCGGGCGACGGGATCGAGGCCGGCTTGCGCCGCGGGAGAGTCGGGCATCTGCGAAAGGGCTTGCCGAGAGACCGCGGCCGGTACCGCCAGCCGCGTGAGCGGTACGTCGAGCGCCTCCGCGATCAGTTTCGCATCAAGACGCCCGCTCGCCGCACGCAGGTGCGGGACGCGAATGTCCAGAAGCTCGAGCAGCGGCTGGCGTCTCGCCTCGGCAGCCGGAAGCTGGCCCAGCGCGTTCGCTACCCGTTCCCTCGCCGCCAAGACATCGACAGCCGGGACTGGCGCCATTGCGCGTTGCCCGAGCTTCCTTGGCGAGGATGCCCAGGCTGCATGCTGCGCGCGCGCCACCGCCGCACCGACTCGGGCCCGCACGAGCTCCGCGTTCAGCACCTCGGGGCTGCTCATGAACTCGACATGGCCCGCGCCTTCGGCGCAGATGTCCTCGAGCAGCGCAGGCTCCATGTCCGCCGCAACGACGCAGGCGCTACCGGGATCCAGCGCGCGAACCGATCGAAGCTCTGCGAGCCAGTCGTCGCGCACCTTCTTGCTCGGCATCGGCTCCCCCCGCTCCCCAAACATGTTGAGCACGTACACCGTCATTCCACCGGTGAACTCGGCGACATTGGCTGCGGTCTCGCGCGTCTTGCGCGCCTCGACAAGACGCTCCCGGATCACGGGATTCCTGGGGCGGAGGTGGTAGGTAGCCAGCGCCTTCAGGATCTTTCGGGAGATGTTGTTCTCCCGCCCGATGAGCACTGCATTGACGGGACGGTCGCCCCCGGAGGCCCCATGGGCCTGCTGTGATGCGTATTTGGTGGTCGTCATTTGCCAGCCCCCATGGTGTTATCCCGTATGCAAGCTAGGCATGTGGAAGCGCTTGTGCAAGCATATGACAACTATTTGTCAATTATCTGTCTACCGACATCGCGACGGGTGGGTCCAACCATACGACGCTCGTCACCCGCCCCGTCTCGACCCACGGCGCTGAGCCATTCAGAAAGGTGTTGACAAGCTCCCATTCAGCGAGCACCGGCACTCCATCGGCGTCGTCCTTGAACCGGGCACGAACCGAGTACTCATGGAGCGCACCGAGTCCCTCTGGAATCTTGTTCAGCCGCGTGACGAGCGCGACGAGCTGATATCCGGCGACGCGCACGTAGAGACTGCCCTCGAGGTCCACATCCTTCGCCAGCCACGGCACGGGCGCGAAGTCCACGCGGATGACCGAATCGGAATCGAACCGCTCCTGGCCGGCATACCAGAGACAGTGGTTGTTCGTGAACGTCGTGTCGGCGAGATCGATCAGCTCGGGGAGCTTCACGACGTCGATGCCACGCTCTCGGCGGAGCACACGCCCCGGGACGTAGGGATCGTGCGGGAACGGACCGCGTGTGACTGTATCAGTCCGGGTCTTCCGGCCGGGCGCGCGAAAGCCACTCTCGCGCACGGCGCGCATCACGAACCGTCGCTGGCCCGTGAGGATGCGCGCGCGTTCGGCCGTCTGCTGCACCTGATCGAGAAGCTGAGCGAGAATCTCCGGCTTCTCTTCGCGAGGAGTGTGGTCGGTGCACGCGCGGTTGACGACGACTTCCGTAAGCCGGATGACGAGGCGCGACATCTCGAACCGTACACGCGCTGTGTCACCGGCAGGCACGCGTAGCGATGTGTCGATTGGCGCGAAGCCGATGCGCCGGATGCGCACGCGGACCTCACCCGGTGACACTGCACGCAGGACGAACCTGCCCGACTCGCTCGAGTAGAGCTGGGTCCCCTCCGGCGAGACCGAGATTGCCGCATAGCCGAGCGGTGCGCCGCCCTCCTTCTGCACTACGTGACCGAGGATAGTGCCATCCTGCGCGCCAGCGGTATGGAGCGCGAGGAGGCCGAGAGCAACGGTGGCGAGCGAACGGCGCATCTCAAGTCGGATCACGACGGGCGCGGTGCCGCAACGATGCGTTCCACGACCTTCTGGGTTACGTTCGCCCCGGGCATCGCAGCCTTGTCCGATGTCCCTGGACTGTGCACGGCACGCCGCTCGAGCTCTCGGTCCAGCGCCCGTTGATCGACAGCGGACACACGCATCTCGTAACTCTTGATCCCCCAGTACGCACAGAACGCCCAGACTCCGAGCGTTTCAGCGACGTAGATGATCACCGTCTTGCCCAGCCTCGTCTCGAGCCAGAACGACAGCACGACGGCGATGACGGGAAACAGGACCATCGCGGAGCCGGAGATCACGTACCACTTCTCGAAGAAAGACCTCTTCTCTGGCGGCACCAGTTCAAGCGTGTCGCGTGAGTGGAAGAGGCTTACGAAGGCGATACACCCGAAAAACGACAGGGCAGCCGCAACGTGAAGATACGCCACCCAGTCCCGGGCCGTGTCCTTCGGTGCCGTGGGCATCACCGCGACCAATGTCGCGAACACGGCGGCCGCGTTCAGGACCAGGTTCTCTCGCGTGGAGAATCCCTTGTACAAGTAGAGACATGCCGCGGTCGCGAAGAGGCCTCCCACAAACAGGTCACGGGCCACCAGGTACGAGATCACCGCCTTCGTGTGGTAGTACATGCTGATCGATCCCTCGAACCACACATCGTGCAGGAAGCCACCTGCCAGGAGCACCACGAGCGGTAGGGCGAAACCGATGACGGCGAGCCCGAGACGCAGGCTGTGATAGGTGCCGAGCATGTGCTCCTGCAACTGGCCGGGGCTCTTCTGGGCCATGTTCGCCTTCCTTTAGGGAATAATCGGAGGGAACATGTGCAAGGCGTCGCTCGGCATCAAACCGAAAGCTTAAGGTTTTCTTGGCGGCAACCGAGTGACAATACCGGTAGCCTCACTTGCGGCGGGTCTGCTGATGCACCCGCATCGCGCGGTGAATGCTCTTGTTCGTCGCAAGGTGGGCCGCTGTTGCCACCGGATCGCGCTCCCGCTCCGCACGCGCGACCTCGCGCGACAGCTTCCGCCAGCTCTCCAGGCGCTCGATGTCGAGTACGCCTTCATCGATGGCAATTTTTACGGCGCATCCCGGCTCTGCGCCGTGCGTGCAATCACCAAACCGGCACTGCTCCGCGAGCGACGTCACGTCGTCGAACGCCATGTCGAGCCCAGTCTCCGCCGACCAGAGTTGGAGCTCACGCATGCCAGGCGTGTCGATCACGAGCACGCCGTTCGGTAGCGCGACGAGCTCGCGATGCGTGGTGGTGTGACGTCCGCGCCCGTCGTCGCGCACCTCGCCGGTGCGCATGAGCTCCCGGCCGGCCAGGCGATTCAGCAGCGTGGACTTGCCCACGCCCGATGAGCCGAGGAACGCGATCGTTTCGCCGGGTGCCATGAGCGCGGCGAGCTGCTCGATTCCGTCGCCGCTCACGGACGACAGGGCAATGACGTCCACGCCGGGCGCCGAATGGCGCACCGTGGTCATCCACTCGTCGGGATTTTCGACGAGGTCGGTCTTGGTGAGGACCACAACAGGGATCGCACCACTCTCCCATGTCACGGCGAGGTAGCGCTCGAGGCGACGCGGATTCACGTCGTCCGGTAGCGCGGTCACGATGAAGACGCGATCGACGTTCGCCGCGACGACCTGCGGCACCGCGGCCGTTCCTGCGGCCTGGCGCACGAACGCCGTGCGCCGCGGAAGGACCTGGACGATCTGCTCGGCGCGGACGACGACCCAATCTCCGGTCGCCGGGCGTTCCAGCGACTCGGCGTCCTTGAGGTGGCGGGACAGTGTCACGTTCCGGTCGCCCGCTGCGTCCGCGACGACGATGCGATTCCGGTGCACCGCAATCACCCGTGCGGGGACGTCGCTGGGCAGCGCTTGGGACTCGAAGGCGCGAGCAAACTGCTCGGTCCATCCGAGATGTAGTTCTGTCATTGGGTTGTCTGATGGAGGTGGTTCCTCGGCCCGTTGTGGACGGAGGGTTACTTCACCTACCTATCGGACGGCGGTGTACACAGGCGCCTCGAGGAAGACGTCGACGCGGTGCGCGCTCGACGCCGGAGAATATGATGTAGGAGCCCGCAACCGAGCAACATGCTGCCCATCGACGCCGTCATCGCCGACCTCCAGCGCGCCCTCGCGGACGCGGGCGTTGCCGTGCTCGTCGCACCGCCGGGAGCAGGTAAGACGACGCGCGTCCCACTCGCACTCCTCGACGCTCCTTGGCTCGGCGGCGCTCGCCTCGTGATGCTCGAGCCGCGTCGGCTCGCCGCGCGCGGCGCCGCGACGTTCATGGCCCGCCTGCTCGGCGAGCGTGTTGGCGAGCGCGTGGGCTACCGGATGCGCAACGAGACGCGCGTCTCCGCGCGCACCCGCATCGAGGTCGTGACCGAGGGTGTGCTCGGTCGCATGCTCGTGGACGATCCCTCGCTCGACGGCGTTGGCGCGCTGATCTTCGATGAATTCCACGAGCGCAGCATCCACGCCGACACCGGGCTCGCGCTCGCGCTCCAGGCGCGCGAGCTGCTTCGGCCGGCGCTGCGGCTGCTCGTGATGTCGGCGACGATTGCCGCCGAGCCCGTTGCCGCGCTGCTCGGCAATGCGCCGGTCATCCGGGCCGAGGGGCGCGCGTATCCCGTGGAGCGGCGGTACCTGCCGCGCCCTGCCCTCGATCGCGTGCCCGCGGCCGTGGCGGCGGCGGTTCTTCGCGCCGTCGCAGCAGACGTCGGCGACGTGCTCGCCTTCCTGCCCGGCGAAGCGGAGATCCGCGGAGCGGAGCGCATCCTGCGCGATGCGCTGCCGTCGGACGTCGAGCTGCATCCGCTCTATGCCGCGCTGCCGCAGGGCGACCAGGATCGCGCAATCGTGCCGGCGCCGAGTGGCGCGCGGAAGGTCGTGCTGGCGACGTCGATTGCGGAGACGAGCCTTACTATAGAAGGCGTCCGCGTCGTCGTGGATTCGGGGCTCTCGCGCGTCGCACGCTTCTCGGCGCGCGCTGGCATGCGACGACTCGAGACGGTGCGCGTCTCGCACGACTCGGCCGAGCAGCGCACGGGACGCGCGGGACGTACGGCGCCCGGCGTGTCGTACAGGCTGTGGCCGGCCGAAGAGGACGCGCATCTCGTTCCGCACCGGTCGCCGGAGATTCTCGAGACCGACCTCGCTCCGCTCGCGCTCGACCTGGCGATCGCGGGTGTTCGCGACGTGAACGAGTTGCGGTGGCTCGACGTCCCTCCCGCGGGCGCGCTTGCGCAGGCGCGTGAGCTGTTGCGCGAGCTTGGGGCGGTGGACCACGACGGTCGCGCCACCGCGCATGGGCGACAGATGTCTACGCTCGCGGCGCATCCGCGGCTCGCGCACATGATGCTCGAGGGCGCGCGGCGCGGATCGGCGCTCGCGGCATGCAGCATCGCCGCACTGCTCGGCGGACGCGATGTGCTGCGTCGCGGCGACTTCGCGGTAACGCCCGTGGACGTTCGGCTGCGTCTCGAGGCGATGCGCCGCGGCGCGGGGGGTGAAGTGCGTGAGGAGGCGCGGCGTCTGCATGCGCGGTTGTTCGGGAGCGCGGTGCGAGGCGCAGAATCAGGCGATGACGAGGACGCCGGTGCGCTGCTCGCGCTCGCGTATCCCGATCGCGTTGCGATGCGACGGCCTGGGGAGGAGCCGAGATATGTGCTGCGGAACGGGCGCGGCGCTGCCATTCCGCGCGGTGCGGGGCTCGAGGTCGAGCCGTTCATCGTCGTCGCCGACCTCGATGATAGAAAGCCGGAGTCGCGCGTGTTCCTCGCCGCGCCGCTCGCGCTGGCGGATCTGCTCGACGTATTCGGTGCCGACATCGAGCAACGCGACGTGATCGAGTGGGACGATGTCGCCGGCGAGGTGAGTGCGCGGCGACAGCGTCGGCTCGGGGCGATCGTGCTTTCGGATGATCGTTTGGCGAATCCCGATGCGGAGCTCGTCGCGCACGCGTTGCTGGATGCGGTTCGCCGCCGCGGGCTCGCGGTTCTCGCGTGGCGGGAGGATGCCGTGCGTCTGCGCGAGCGGCTCGCGTTTCTGCATCATGTCGATTCAGCAGGTTGGCCCGATGTGGGCGATGATGCGCTCGTTTTGACTCTCGATGTGTGGCTGGCGCCGTTCCTCGGCGGCGCGCGACGACGATCGGAGCTCGAGCGAGTGCCGCTCGCGGATGCGCTGATGTCGCTCGTCCCTCATGCGCGGCGGCGTGCGCTCGACGACCTCGCGCCGGAAAGGATCGAGGTGCCGAGTGGGTCGCGGATCGCGGTGGACTACTCGAGCGTGGAGCGTCCGGTGCTTGCGGTGCGCTTACAGGAATTGTTCGGATTGCAGGACACGCCGCGCGTGGCGGGGAATCGTGTGCCGCTCACGTTGCACCTGCTATCGCCCGCACATCGGCCGATGCAGGTTACGCGCGATCTCGCGGGGTTCTGGCGTGGCGCGTACTTCGAGGTGCGGAAGGAATTACGGTCGCGGTATCCGAAGCATCAGTGGCCGGAGGATCCGTTGGCTGCCGCGCCGTCGCGGGGGGTTCGGTGGCGCGACAAGGAATGACGTTGGCAGCATCGGCCGGACTGTTCGCGTTCCAGCGTCAGAGGCTGCGCGATTGCTACGCGAGCAGCACCGCAGATCGCAACGAAGAGCAGGAATCGGGGCATACGATTTTGGCTGAAAGTGCAGATCCTTCGCTTCGCTCAGGATGACATTCTCCTCTCTTCCTCTCATCCTCTCGTCCTCTCGTCCTCTCGTCCCCAGCTTCAGTCACCTCACCCGAGCGTTTGGGTTTCCCGCACGCGCATCAACCCCTCCTGCGCCACCGACGCTACCAGCTCCCCCGCGCGCGTGTGAATTGTCCCGCGAACGAACCCCCGCGCGCCCGACGCGATCGGGCTGTCTGTCGAGTACAGGAGCCATTCGTCCGCTCGGAAGGGGCGATGCATCCACACCGAGTGATCGAGCGACGCCAGCTGCAGCGTCGGTGAGCGCCACGGGATGCCATGCGGCTGGAGCGCCGTGACGAGCAACCCGTAGTCTGACGCATATGCGAGAATGGCCTGATGGATCGCCGGCTCGTCGGGCAGCCGGCCGACCGCGCGAAACCACGCGCGCCGAACGGGCTCGCGCTTTTCCGCGCGCAGTGGATCGATGGGATCGACGGGGCGGACGTCGATCGGACGATCCTGCGTCACCACCGAGCGCAACGGCTCGGGGATGCGCTCGGCCATGGCGCGGATGAGGTCGAGCTCGGGAGTCAACGTCTCCGGATCCGGTGCCGCGGGCATCTCCACCTGATGCACTGCGCCCTTCTCCTCTATATGGAAGGAGGCCGAAAGGTTGAAGATCGCCTGGCCGTGCTGGATGGCGGTCACCCGCCGAGTGGTGAAGCTCGATCCGTCGCGCAGCCGGTCGACGAAGTACACGATTGGCGCCTTGAGGTCACCCGGAAGGATGAAGTAGCCATGCGCCGAGTGCGCCTCGCGGCCCTCCACCGTGCGGCGTGCGGCGACCAGCGCCTGCGCGAACACCTGTCCGCCGTAGACGCGACCCGTGCCGAGGTTGCGGTTGAGCCCGCGATAGATGTTGACCTCGAGGGGCTCGAGGTCGAGGAGGGACACGAGGTTTTCGAGGGGTGTCGTCATTGGTACGAGAATAACCGGATTGTGTCCCGGAATCGCGACGAACCCAGCCGTACCAGCGCATCTGGATTGAGCTAACCGCTTGACACGTAATGACTTAGATCGACATGTGCCAATACGGCTCCGATCATGCATTAGTGGACGGTGTAACCAAGTCGGTATCTCACAGGAGGCTGCATCATGTCGAATCGCACCCGCAACATCACCGGCGTACTCGCCGCGTCGCTTGTCCTTCTTTCCGCCTCTGCCGACGCCCAGGGCAAGAGCAAGGAGAAGAACAAGGAGCACAAGGTCAAGAACAAGGTCGAGCGCGTCTCGGACGGCAAGTACGAGCGCGACCGCGATCGGGTGCTTTCGCCTGAGCAGGCACGTGCGCGAGAAATCGAGCGTGCGCGGGAACGCGAGCGTGAGCGCGAGCGTGAGCGTGAGCGTGAGCGCAACCGCGAGTGGGATCGCAACGGCAATGGCATTCGCGACGAGAACGAGCGCAAGATTCCGCCCGGCCTCGCGAAGAAGCCTGGCCAGATGCCGCCCGGCCAGTACAAGAAGCGCTACGAGACCTCGTACGGCGCCACGACTTTGAGCGACATCCTTCGCTCGCGCGGCTATGTCGTGGATCGTGTCGAAGCCTACGGCCCAAGCCAGTACGTGTACTACCGCACGAGCGACGGCACCGTCCGCCGCGCCGTCGTGAGCCAGGGCTCTGAGCGCCTGACCTTCACAAACGTCCCGGCCGACCTGGTGCGACTGGTGCTGGCGCGACTGTACTAGATCCGATTCGAACGACGAACGGAGGGCGGGCGCTCACGCGTCCGCCCTTCGTTCGTTTGCGCTCACCCATATTCGCCGCCTGCTGATGGACGTGGCGCGGGCGGCGCTGGCACAGGATGTGTGTTGTGGAGGGGACGTCTGTCACTGAGGCACATGATGTCGATCCCGTTCGCAGTCCCGCACTCGCGCCTGCGCGTCGCCGTCCTCCTGTTCGCCGCCGCGTGCGGGAACTCGGACAGCACAGCGCCGGTGGGCGCCATCACCCCGGTTCCCTCGCCCCCCCCGCCACCAGCGCCCCCCGCCGGTGCGCTTGCGGTAGGGGCCTCGCTCAGGGTAATACCTGGGGCCGCGGCAACGATTGCGGGGGGGACCGGGGGAGAGTACGTGCTCGTTGTTGCCGATACGGCCACGGGCGCTTCCACCACCGCCGTCACCTATTCCGTCGCCGCGAGCGGAGTGGCTGCGGCGGGGAGCGTGAGCCCCCCGGCCACGTCTCGCTCGCCCGAGGCCTCCCTCCTGCGTGACCCGCCGCAGATGGACGTCGCCTACGGCGCTCGGCTGAATGCGCGCGCCGCATCACGGCTGCGCCCGCTGTTCGAGAGTGCGCGTGCGGCACGCAGAGCCGCGCCCAGCGGTTCGTCGCGGAGCGTTGGATCGGTAGAGCCGCAGGTCGGGGACCTCGTGAGCTACAACGTGGGACAGAACGCATGCGACAGCATTGTCACGCGTGCCGCGCGCATCGTCGCCGTTGGGCAACGCGCCCTCGTGGTGGTGGACACGCTCAACCCCATCAACGGATTCACGGCCCTGGACTACCAGCGATTCGCCGCCAACTTCGACACGCTCGTGTATCCCGTGGACGTCGCCAACTTCGGCGAGCCGGCGGACATCGACGCCAACGGCCGCGTGATCCTGCTCTTCACCACTGCCGTGAACGAGCTCACTGCGCGCAACTCGGAGTCGTTCGTCGGCGGGTTCTTCTTCTCACGCGACCTCTTTCCCCAGGCCGGTACTGCATCCCTCCAGGCCTGCAGGGGGAGCAACGTTGGTGAGTTGATGTACCTCATCGCGCCGGATCCTACCGGGTTGATCAACGGGAATGCGCGCACCACGGGATTCGTGGACAGCCTCACGACCGCACTGCTCGCGCACGAGTTCCAGCACCTCATCAATGGCTCTCGGCGCATCTATGTGAACAATGCCAACGACTTCGAGACCGTGTGGCTGAACGAGGGACTGAGCCACATCGCGGAGGAGTTGTTGTTCTACCGGCAGTCAGGGTTGACGCCGCGACAGAACATCGACGTGGAGACGATTCGCGCGAGCGCGAAGAGCGTGAGCGCATTCAATACGAGCCAAGCCAGCAATGCGTCGCGGTACCGCCTGTACCTCAACAAGCCCGCGGAGAGCTCGCCCATTCGCAACGACGACGACCTCTCCACCCGCGGAGCGACGTGGAACTTCCTGCGCTGGGCCGCGGATCACAGGGTTCGCCTGGCCGGATCAACCGACGTCGCCATCTGGCAGGCGCTCGTGAATTCCCGGACGAACGGCATCCCCAACCTGCGCGCCGTCTTCGGGGCGGACGTTGGAGGCATGCTGCGGGACTGGTCGGTTTCCCAGTACGTCGATGACCTCGTGCCGACTGCGAGTATCGAGTTCATGCAACCCAGCTGGAACTGGCGTTCGATCTTCACCGTGCTCTCGCCCAGTGGGTATCCGCTCGCCGTGTCATCGTTGAGTGCGGCTGGAACAGCGGGGTCGGTCGTGCCGGGCGGTGCGGCATTTCATCGGTTCGCCGTCGCGCCGAACGGCTCCGCGTCGATCACGCTCACGACAGGTACGGGCGCGGTCACCGGGGTGGTCGTGCGAGTTCGCTGATCGCCACTCTGGTTGCCGGACTCGCTCGTGTGTAACGTCCGGGCATGCCTCTCACTCGCCCCTTCGCGATCGCCCTCCTGGCGACGCTCGCCGCTGCTCCCGCCGTCGCGCAGACGCGCCTCCTCCGCACGCCGACCGTCAGCGATCGGCACATCGCATTCGCGTACGCCAACAACATCTGGATCGTCGAACGCGCTGGCGGCAACGCGCGCCGGCTCACGAGCTTCCAGGGCGAGACGCAGAATCCAAAACTCTCCCCTGACGGCCGCCACGTCGCCTTCAGTGCGGAGTATGGCGGCAACACGGACGCGTACGTCGTTCCCGTCGAGGGTGGACAGCCGAAGCGGCTGACCTGGCACCCGGGCCCCGACCTCGTGCAGGGATGGACGCCCGACGGACGGACCGTCGTCTTCTCGTCCACTCGCGCGACGCATGCGCCGAGCGGCGCGCCGCGGTTCTGGACGGTGGCGCTCGACGGTGGCGCCGAGCAGGCGATGGCATTGCCGCGCGCGTACCAGGGCAAGATCTCGCCCGACGGCAAGCGCATCGCGTACCGCATGAACAACTCGTGGGACGAGGAGCGTCGCAACTATCGGGGCGGACAGAATCGCCCGATCTGGGTTGCCGACCTCACGTCACTGGACGTGGTTTCTCCCCCTTGGACAGACTCGAAAGACACCGATCCCGTCTGGCTCGGCAACGTGGTGTACTTCATCTCCGATCGCGACGGCGTGGCCAACGTCTGGTCGTGGGACACGGGGACCAAGGCCCTCAAGCAGCACACGAAGTTCACCGACTTCGACGTCAAGGCGATCGACGCCGGCGGGGGCACGATCGTGCTCGAGCAGGCGGGGATGATTCATACGCTCGATCCGCAGAGCGCCACCGCGCGCGCCGTGAGCATCACCGCCGCAGGCGATTTCCCGTGGATGATGCCGCAGTGGAAGGACGTGGGGAACCGCATGGCGAATCTCTCACTCTCGCCGACGGGGCGTCGTGCCGCCGTGGAAGCACGCGGTGAGATCTTCACCATTCCGGCCGAGAAGGGCGACGTCCGCAACATTACCAACTCGAGTGCGTCGGCGGAGATCTGGCCGACGTGGGCGCCCGATGGACGTTCGATCGCGTACTTCAGCGATCGCAGCGGCGAGTACAAGCTGTACATCGCGGGACAGGACGGCCTCGCGCCACCGCGCGAGATCACGCTGCCCGAGCCGAGTCGTCCGTACACGCCAGCGTGGTCGCCCGACGGTCGGCGCATTGCATTCCACGACACGCATTTCCGCCTGTGGATGGTGGACGTCGCGAGCGGACGCGCCGCCGTCGCCGACACCGATCCGTACTTCAAGGGCGACCGCTCGATCATCCCGGTGTGGAGCCCCGACTCGCGCTACGTCGCGTATCCGAAGCGCCTACCGTCGCTGTTCCGCGCGATCTACGCATACGACGTCAACACCGGCACGAAGCATCAGTTGACCGACGGACTCGCCGATGCGACGTCGCCCGCGTGGGACGCGAGCGGCAAGTACCTGTGGTTCCTCGCATCGACGAACTACGGGCTACGCTCGGGACTGCTCGACATGTCGTCGTACGACCGTCCCACGACGAAGGGACTCTACCTCGCGATTCTCTCGGCGAACGAGCCGAGTCCGCTGCTGCCCGAGAGCGATGAGGAAGCGGCGCGCGCGGGTCGCGCGCCCGGAGACAGCGCCGCACCCGCGCGTCCGCGCACCGACAGCACGCGCGCGACCGCCGACTCCGCGTCGCGCCCCGCGCCGCCGCGCTCGACCGTCGTTCGTCTCGACTTTGCCGGGCTCCAGCAGCGCATCATTCCCGTCCAGGAAGTCGCGCTGCGCGACTACGGGCAATTGCAGGCGGGCGTGCCGGGCACGGTGTTCTTCACCGAGCCCATTCCGCAGGCGGGAACGGCCGAGCCGCCGCCGGGACCAGGTGCGCAGGGTGGGGGCGGCGGCAGCAACGTGCTGCATCGCTTCCAGCTCTCCACGCGTCGCGCCACGGCGTTCGTGCCGAGCATGGCGCAGTACGTCGTGAGCGGCGATGGCAAGAAGCTCCTGTATCGCACGACTGGCGGGCAGGGCGCGCTGTTCCTCGTCGATGCGGATCGCCCCGCGGTCCCCACGGCCGGCTCGGGGCGCATGAACGTGCAGCTCCGTGCGTACGTCGATCCGAAGGCGGAGTTCAAGCAGATCTTCGACGAAGGGTGGCGCAACCAGCGCAACAATCTCTACGTGCAGAACATGCACGGCTCCGATTGGCCGAAAATGAAGGAGATGTACGGCGCGTTGCTGCCGCACGTGAACCATCGCGCAGACCTCAACTACCTGATGGACAACATGGGTGCCGAGGTTGCGATCGGACATTCGTACACGCGCGGCGGCGACCTGCCCGAGGTTCCCAACGTGACTGCCGGCCTCCTCGGCGCCGACTTCATGGTGGAGAACGGCCGCTATCGCATCGCGAAGATCTATGATGCCGAGAGCTGGAATCCCGAGCTGCGCGCGCCGCTGGCGATGCCGGGGAATAACGTGAAGGCCGGCGATTACCTGCTCGCGGTCAATGGTGTCGAGCTGCGCGCGCCGGACAACGTGTTCCGCCTGCTCGACGGAACGGCGAATCGTCAGACGGCGATCACCGTCAACAGTCGTCCGACGATGGAGGGTGCGCGCACGATCACGGTGCTTCCGGTCGCGAACGAGCAGGGACTGCGCACGCGTGCGTGGGTGGAGGGCAACCGGCGCAAGGTGGATTCGTTGTCGGGCGGACAGCTCGCGTACGTCTACATCCCGAATACCGGTCAGCCGGGGTACACGAGCTTCAATCGCTACTACTTCGCGCAGCAGGACCGGAAGGGCGCAGTCCTCGACGAGCGCTTCAACGGCGGCGGCTCTGCCGCCGATTACATCATCGACCTGCTGGGCCGCGACTTCGACGGGTACTTCAACAATCCAGTGGGTGAGCGGTATCCGTACACGAGTCCCGCGAACGGCATCTGGGGACCGAAGGTGATGATCATCAATGAGATGGCCGGTTCGGGCGGCGACCTGATGCCGTACATGTTCAAGCGTCGCAAGATCGGTCCGTTGGTCGGCAAGCGGACGTGGGGTGGTCTCGTCGCGACGACGGACACGCCGCCGTTCGTGGATGGCGGTTCGATGATCGCGCCGCGGTTTGGATTCTTCGACCGCAATGGCAAGTGGGCGGTGGAGAATGAAGGGGTCGGGGCGGATATCGACGTCGAGAACTGGCCGAAGGACGTCGTTGCTGGTCGCGATCCGCAGCTCGAGCGGGCGGTGCAGGAAGGGTTGCGGTTGTTGAAGGAGAATCCGCCGCAGCGCGATACGAAGGAGCCGGCGCCGAACGAGTGGGGCAAGCGTCGGGTGCCGCTCGTACCCTGATCCGGT
>JBKJMP010000454.1:0-4386 GCA_046596395.1 Gemmatimonadaceae bacterium | reverse complement strand
GCCACCGCCGCAGCTCCGTCACCTCCATCACCTCGTCGACCGAGGCGGGATTGCGACGCGCCACCGCCTCCATGCGGTCGCGAGAACACAGCACCCCCGCATCCAGCGTGAGCCGCTTCGCCGCGTTGTCGCGCGCTGTCTTCAGCGCGCTCACGCGTACATCGAAGTCGGCGTCGCGATCCCAGCGCGCCGCCTTCGGAAAGCGGGGCAGCTCCGACTCGGGCACGGCGAGACCGCGCTTCACTGCATCCAGGAGTTCGCCGCCACGCTGCTCGAGAATGCCACGCGGCATTCCCTTGAGCTTCGCGAGCGCGTCTCGCGTGGACGGGTGCGTCCGCGCGATGTCGAGTAGCTGCTCGTTGCCGAGCACGCGAAAGGTGGCGCGATCCAGCTGCCGGGCCACGCCATCGCGCCACGGCACCAGCTCCCGCAGCACCGCGAGCTCGCGCCGGTTGAGGTCGCGCGCGCCCTTGAGCTTGAGAAAGCCCAGGCCCGGTGCTTCGTCGGCCCAGCGCGTGCCTTCCAGCAGCGCGAATTCCTCGCGCGCCCACGACATCCGGCCCATGCGCTCCAGCTCCGCCGACATCATGTCCTTCAACTCGAGCAGGTACCGGGTGTCCTGGGCCGCGTAGTCGAGCATGTCGGCCGTGAGCGGACGCATCGACCAGTCGGCGCGCTGGTGCTTCTTGTCGAGCTTCACGTCGAAGAACCGGTCGAGCAGCGCGGCAAGTCCAAATGCGGTGTAGCCGAGGAGCTGCGCGGCAACGCGCGTGTCGAAAATGTTGTTGACCTTCCAGCCATAATCCTGCTGGAGCAGGCGGAGGTCGTAGTCCGCGTCGTGAAAGACGATCTCGACCGCGGGATTCTCGACGAGATGGCCGAGCGGTGTCAGCTTGCCGGTGGGAATCGGGTCGATGACGGCGTGACGGTCGCGCGTGGAGAGCTGCAGCAGGTAAATGCGATCGACGAACCGATGAAAGCTCGCGCCCTCGGTGTCGAGCGCAATTTCCCGGACACTCGCAATCTCTTCCGTGAAGTGCTCCACGGCAGGTGCGGTGTCGAGATACTCGAATGTCGCTGCGCTCGCGCGGTCGGCCACGCTTCCTCTCTGTCGTCTGGTCGGACCCCGGGGTAATGTAAGCCGTCGTACATGGACGTCATGTTGCTCTTAGCAGTTTTCCGTCCGCGCTGCGCGGCCCCTTCCCCGACGAATGACGGATTCAACGCGAGATCCCTCGCCCGCCGCGGCTCCGCCGCCGGGTGATCCGCTGGCGAGCACGACTGTTCGGCCAAAACGCGGCTCAGTGCCCGGGCCGGAGGTAGGACGCGGGGACATCAAGCACGAGCGCACGGTGGGGTGGCGCAGCCGCGACGTAATGCGCGCCGTCTCGCTCGTAGCGGCAATGTATCTCGGGCTCCAGCTCGTTTGGTTCGCCCACCAGCTCTTCCTGGCCACGTTCCTCGGCGTCGTCTTCGCGATTGCCGTGTCGGCCGGTGTCGACAAGCTCGAGCGCTTCCGCATTCCACGCGGGGTCGGTGCCGCGCTCATCGTGCTGATGTTCCTCGGATCGCTGGGTGGGGTCGGCGCGCTCATGGCCCCAACGCTGCGCGAGCAGGGCACGGAGTTGCGCCAGCAGTTGCCGGAGGCGATCGAGCGAGTGGAGAATTGGTTCGCACGCAAGAACACTGGCCTGTTGGGCATGGTGGTCGGTGGAGGCGGCGGCGCAGCGCAGGCGGCGACGCCGGCCCCCGCTCCAGCTCGGCCTCCGGCGGCGGTCGGCGGGGGAGCACCGAGGACGGCCGCTCCGGCCGACAGCCTCCCCCCGAACACGGTCCGGGCGCGGATCGAGCGAGGCCTGAGCGGCGCCGGCCGCTACCTGTTCCCTTTCCTCACGTCCACGGTGCATGCGGTCGCAGGCGTGATCCTCATCGTGTTCCTGAGCATCTACTTCGCGGCCGAGCCGGACCTGTACCGCCGCGGGTTCCTCGCCCTGCTGCCGGCACGCCGGCGCGAGCGGGGACACCAGGTGCTCGATCGCATCGCCACCGTGCTGCGCAAGTGGCTCGTCACGCAGCTCATCGCGATGGCCGCCATCGCGACCGTCACCACCATCGGCCTCCTGATCCTCGACGTGAAGGCCGCGTTCGCGCTCGGCCTCCTCGCGGGCTTGTTCGAGTTCATTCCCACCGTCGGTCCGTTACTCAGCGCGATCCCGGGCGTGGCGATGGCGTTTCTCGATTCCCCCGAGAAAGCGGCGTACGTGGCGATCATGTACTGGGGGGTGCAGTTCCTCGAGAACCACATCCTCATTCCGCTGCTCATGAAGGGGGGCATGGACCTGCCCCCAGCGCTCACCGTGCTCGCGCAGGCGCTGCTCGCACTCGTGTTCGGGTTCCTCGGGCTCATGGTTGCCGTGCCCATGCTGGCCGTGATCATGGTGACAATCCAGATGCTCTATGTGGAGCAGCTTCCGAAGCGCGGGACGTGGACGTTCAGGGCCATCACGGACACCGACGAGTTCGCGGAGGCGCGCCCGCCCGCGCCGTAGCGTGCGCGCCCTCCTCTCGCGGTTCCCGCAACTCTCCGGCGCACTGCCTCGCATCGACCTGCAGGTGCGGGAGACGCCGGTGGAGCGATGGACGATCGGCGGCCTCACGCTACTCGCCAAGCGCGATGACCTCAGCTCGGACATCGTCGGCGGGAACAAGGTGCGCGCCCTCGAGCTGCTGCTGGCTGGTGCGGAACCCGCACGTCGCCTGCTGACGGTGGGCGCCTCCGGATCGACGCACGCGCTCGCGGTGGCGGAGTATGGCCGCACGCTCGGCATCGGATGCGATGTGATCACCTGGCCGCAGGAGGAGAATGCGGTCGCCCTGGCGTTGGCCGACCGGCTGGGTTGCATCGCACGTGTCACCCGCGCGTCGTCGCCCGCAGACGCCTACCTCCGGGTGGCGATTCGCCGGCTCAGGGAGCGGCTCCACTGGGTTCCCGCCGGCGGCAGCGTTGCACTCGGCGCGCTCGGGCACGTGAGCGCCGCGCTCGAGCTGGCGGCGCAACTCGAGCGCGAGCACATTCCCGCGCCGGCGCTGCTCGTCGTGCCGCTCGGCAGTGGTGGAACGACAGCTGGCCTGCTCGTGGGTCTGGCGATCGCCGGTCTCGAGACGCGCGTCGTTGGCGTACGCGTGGTGCCGCGCGTGATCGGCAACCGCTGGCATGTGCTGCGCCTCGCACGGCAGACGCGCGCGCTGCTCGAGCGACTGACGGGGGTCGCTCTCCCCCCGCTGGACGCGGGGCGCCTCGAGGTGGAGCATCTTGCCTATGGTGGGGCCTATGGCCGCGAGACGGACGCCGCACGCCACGCCGCGGACCAATGTCGCGCATCCAACGGCCCCGTGCTCGACGCGACCTACAGCGCGAAGGCATTCGGCGTCGCGCTGGCGCGGGCACGCACGATGCCTGACTCGAGTGTTCTATTTTGGCTCACGTTCGATGGACGCTGGATCGCCGGATCACCGGCCTCGAGTGCACAAGGGAGATGCTGATGGCCGATGAACTTCCGGCAGTCGTTTTTCACGTCTATCCGGCGGACTGCGACATGCTCGGGCACGTGAACCACGCGACGATGCTCGCGTTCCTCGAGCGCGCGCGATGGGAGTTGCTGGAGCGCGAGGAGGTGGGCGGCGTCCGCGATTTCGCGACGGTGCCGATCTACTCCGTGGTGCGGCACGTGGACATCGACTATTACGCGCAGTCCTTGCCCGGCGACGACCTCGCCATTCGCAGCGGCCTGCTCTCGGTGCGCAACACGAGCTACATCATCAAGCAGGACGTCCGAAAAAAGGGGAGCGACACGCTGGTGGCGCAGGCATCGATCGTCTTCGTGGCGCTCGATCGCACCGGGAAGCCAGTGCGCGTCCCGGAGGAGTGGAAGACGTTGCTGCCCCATTGGCCAGACGAGGGGGACACTCCTCCCAGACGCGGCGCTCGGTGATCGCCATGCTCGCGCCTCGAGGTTATTCTAGGCGGGGGGCATGTGTGTCCCTTCGAACGGCCAGCGGCGTTCAACCACCTGGTTGGCGAGTACCTCGCGCGACTGGTCTACGACTGAAGAGCCTTCCATGACGCCACCGCCCGCCCACAACGCGACCGAGCAGCCGATCTCCGAAGCGGAGCGTCGGCCGAGCGCGCGTATCGGCGCCATTCTCTTCCGTCATCGCGGGTGGCTGCCGGTTCCGTTCCTGCTCGTCCCGCTGCTCGCGAGTGGGACGTCGGACGCGATGAACTGGATCCTCGGCTTCGTGCTCATCGTGTTGGGCGAGGCGATCCGGCTCGCCGGCGTTGCGGCCGCGGGCACCGAGACGCGCCGCCGGTCGCGCACCGTGCAC
>JBKJMP010000182.1:0-2884 GCA_046596395.1 Gemmatimonadaceae bacterium | reverse complement strand
TGAGTGAATTGCGCTACGACGACGCGCATCCAGGCTGGGACTTCCTGTTCGACGCCGAGGAGAGCGTCGTGCTACGCGAGCTCGAGCGCCGAGCCGAGTCGAACGGTGCGCTCGATTGGCGAGCGGTCGCCCGCGCCGGAGGCTTTCCGCGCGCGGTGCTCGCCCCACCCGACCTCCAGCGCACCCTGCTCGACGACTACGTCGAGGTGTTCGCCAATCGCGACATCCGCGAGGTGCTGGCGATCGACTCGAGCGCACGGTTCGAGCAGTTCCTGCGTCTCGTTGCCGCGCGGACAGGCCAGGAGCTCAACATGAACGGGTTGTCGGGCGACCTCGGTACGCCGGTGACCACGATTCGCCGTTGGATCGAAGCGCTATCGCGCAGCTACCTCGTGGAGCTCGTACAGCCGTACTCGAGAAACGCGGGCCATCGGGTGATCAAGGCGCCCAAGCTGTTCATGGTGGACGTTGGGCTCGCGCTCGCGGCCGCGCGCGAATTGACCGCGACCGGATTTCATCTGGAGAACCTGGTGGCCACCGACCTTTCAGTGTGGAAGGATCTTGCTCCGGGTCGCGCGCTCTACCATTGGCGGCTTGCCAGCGGGCAGGAGGTGGACTTCGTGCTCGAGCTGGATGGTCAACTCGTGCCGCTGGAAGTGAAGGCGACCACCGAGGCTCGGCGAACCGACGCAAAGCATCTCGCCACTTTTTGCGATCGCTACGCGAATGTCCGACGCGGGTTGTTGCTGACCTGCGACGAGGAGATCCAGGTGGTCAGGCCGGGTGTCGTCGCGGCGCCGTGGTGGTCGGTGATCTGAGGCGTCGGCTTCGCATTCGCGCCGATGTAGAAGTCTGGAACGGGCGAGCCGCGTTCCCCCGCGCCGCCGATAATCCACGTATGCCTTGCTGGCCAGGAATGCGGCTTCCCATGGCAGCTCCTCCCGCCGGTACACTCGGGCCGGCGGTTCGACCTCGACCTCGAGCTCGTCGATCGACGCGAACCGTACCGACACCGCGGCATAAATGATCGGGTTGACCTTGTCACCGCCCGCGCCAGCCCAGATCCTCATCAGTCGTCGCCCCAACGAACATGGAGGATCCAATGCGCCGCTGGCTGACCATCCCAATCCTGCTGCTCAACGCATTCCCGCTGACGTCAGCGGCGCAGTCCACCACACAGCAAGTCGGCATCACCACGCTTCCCGACAGCATCGTGACGCGCATCGATCGCGCATTCGCCGCCGTCACCGGCTCCGAGACCCCCGGCTGTGCGATCGGCCTGAGCCAGGGCGGACGAAGGGTACTCACGCGCGCGTACGGGATGGCGAACCTCGAGTACGGCGTGCCGAATACCCCGGAGACGATCTTCGAGAGCGGCTCGGTCGCGAAGCAGTTCACGGCAGCGGCTATGGTGCTGCTCGCGCAGGATGGCCGGCTCTCGCTCGACGACGACGTGCGAAAGCACATCCCGGAGGTGCCGAACTTCGGTAAGACCATCACGATCCGGCACCTCCTCACGCACACCAGCGGACTCCGCGACCAGTGGGGGCTGCTCGGCCTCAAGGGCATGGGACCAGGCACGCAGGTGCACTCGCTCGCGACGATTCTCGACCTCGTGTCGAGGCAAACGTCACTCAACTTCGAGCCGGGTGCGGAGTACCTGTACAGCAACACCGGCTACGCGCTCTCGGCAATCATTGTCCAGCGCGTGAGCGGCAAGTCACTCGCAGCATTCAGTGACGAGCGGCTCTTCAAGCCACTTGGCATGACGAGCACGCGGTGGCGCGACGACTTCGCGCGCATCGTGAAGGACCGCGCGACCGCTTACGATGGAAATACGCAACGCGGATTTCGCACTGACATGCCGTTTACGAACGTCTACGGCAACGGGGGGCTGCTCACGACGGTCGGTGACCTGCTCACGTGGAACGCATTCCTGAACAACCCGCGAGCCAACGTCGGCGGCGCGCCGCTGGTCCAAGCGCTCGAGACCACGATGAGGCTCACGAGTGGCCGGCCGATCACCTACGCACTCGGCCTCACCGTCCGCACGCAGGACGGCATTCGCGAGGTGTCGCACAGCGGATCTACCGCGGGTTACACCACTTGGCTGGCGCGGTATCCCGAGCGGGACGTCAGCGTCGCGGTACTGTGCAACTCGGCGAGCGCGCAGCCGACGACTTATGCCAATGTCGCCGCGGGTCTTCTGCTCAATCGCCAGCGCGCGACGGCGACGACTGCTGCCACCGACGGGAGTGTAGACGTCCCCGCAGGACAGCTCGAAAAGTATGCAGGCACCTTCCGCGAGCCGCGCACGCAGAACGTGGTTCGCACACTCGTGCGCGACGGCAAGCTCGTCACCGTTGTTCCCGCGCCACTGACGCTCGTGCCGCTCGGGAGCGACCGCTTCCGCGTGCCGGGCCAGGGAGAGCTGACGTACCGCTTTAGCACCGGACGCCTGACCGACGTCCAGCTCGCGGGCGCGACGGATACCACGACCTACGAGCCCGTCTCGACCCCGGTAACGACGACGCGCGACCTCGCTCCGTTAGCCGGCAGCTACTGGAGCGACGAGCTCGACACGCGCGTCACGATCGCGATCAAGGACACTCTGGTGGTAATCCGCCGCCGCCCCGCCGACGAAGTCCCCCTGCGCCCCATGTTCAAGGACGGCTTCTCGGCGCCCGGTGTCGGAACGATCGTGTTCACGCGCGACGCGCGCGGTGCAGTGACGGGATTCGGCATCTGGGCGGGCCGCATTCGCAACGTGCGCTTCACGCGGGAGACATGACGTTCAGGCGTCGAGCGCCAGCAGTGCAAACGTCGCAAGCCAGTGCTCGCCCATGTAGTCGCCCGCCACGTGCGGCAGGCTTGCATCGAGGTG
>JBKJMP010000338.1:0-7230 GCA_046596395.1 Gemmatimonadaceae bacterium | reverse complement strand
TCAAGGTCTCCGGCTGGTACGACAACGAGTGGGGCTACGCCAGCCGCTGCGTCGACCTCCTCCAGTACGTCGGCGCCAGGCTCTGATCGATGGCGAAGCTCACGATCAAGGATCTTTCCCCGGAGCAGCTCCGGGGAAAGCGCGTGCTCGTCCGCGTGGACTTCAACGTCCCGCTGGAGGATGATGGTTCGGTCGGTGACGACACGCGCATCCGCGCCGCGCTGCCGACCATCAATCACCTGCTCGCAGCAGGCGCGCGCGTGATCCTGCTCTCCCATCTCGGCCGTCCGAAGGCCAAGGTGGAGGCAAAGTACTCGCTGGCGCCGGTCGCCAAGCGATTGGACGAGTTGCTACCGTCCCATGACGTGCGGTTCGTCGCCTCGACCGATGGCGACGAGGCCGTTGCCGCCACACGATCGCTCGCGGATGGGCAGGTACTCCTGCTGGAGAACACGCGCTTCCTTGCCGGCGAAGAGCAGAATGACGAGGCACTGGCGCGCCGCTTCGCCCAGCTCGGCGACCTCTACGTGAACGATGCGTTCGGCACCGCGCATCGCGCGCACGCCTCCACCGAGGGAGTCGCCCGCCACCTCAAGCCGGCGGTTGCAGGGCTGCTGATGCAGAAGGAGCTCGACTACCTCCAGGGCGCGCTCGATCGCCCAAAGAAGCCGTTCGTCGCGATCCTCGGCGGGTCGAAGATCTCCGGCAAGATCGACGTGATCGAGGCGCTGCTCCCCAAGGTGGATGCGCTGCTCGTGGGCGGCGCGATGGCGTGCACGTTCTTCAAGGCAATGGGCCTCGAGACCGGGAAGTCACTCGTGGAGCCAGACCGCGTTGACATGGCGGGGGAGTTGATCGAGAAGGCGGGCACGATCCTCATCCTGCCGCATGACTGCACGGTCGCGCCGTCGGTCGAGGCGGGTGGCCAGGCGAAGACGGTCGGTCGGGAGAACATTCCCGCAGACATGGCCATGCTCGACATTGGTCCTCGCACGGCGGAGTCGTACGCACGCGCGGTCGCCAGCGCGAAGACGATCCTGTGGAACGGACCCATGGGGGTGTTCGAGAACCCGCCGTTCGACAAGGGCACGCGCGCCATCGCCGACGCGATGGCCGCGGCGACATTGACTGGCGCCACGACGATCGTCGGCGGCGGCGACTCGGCCGCTGCGGTCGAGGAAGCCGGCCTCGCGGCACGCATGAGCCATGTCTCGACTGGTGGCGGCGCGTCGCTCGAGTTTCTCGAGGGAAAGACGCTGCCCGGCGTAGACATTCTCGATGAGAAGAAGGGATGAGCGCCTACCGACGTCCGGTGCTGGCCGCGAACTGGAAGATGAATCTCGGCCCGACCGCGGCCACCGCGTTCGTCGAGGCCTTCCTCGCCGCGCATCCCATTCGCGATGATCGCACGGTCATCCTGTTCCCGTCAGCGCTCGCCCTCGCTGCGGTGCGCTCCGGAACCGCCGCACGGCCTGACGTGCGTCTCGGCGTTCAGAACATTCATGCCGAGGAGAAGGGGGCGTTCACGGGCGAGACGTCGGCTGCGCTAGCCGCCGACGCCGGCGCCGCGTTCGTGCTCGTGGGACACTCCGAGCGGCGCCACGTGTTCGGCGAGACCGATGCCGAGGCGGCGCGAAAGTGCGAGCGCGCGATGGGCACCGGGCTGGTGCCACTCCTGTGCGTCGGCGAGAAGATCGAGCAGCGCGAGCGAAATGAGACCGAGCAGGTGGTGCTGCATCAACTGCGCGCTGGCCTGTCGCGGGTACGCACCGAGGACCTGTCCAAAGTGATCGTGGCGTACGAGCCGGTGTGGGCGATCGGCACGGGACGCACCGCCACGCCTGACGATGCGGCGACGGTGCACCGCATTCTGCGCGCTGCGCTCATCGAGCGTGCAGGGGAGTCCGGAGGAACAATTCCGATCCTCTACGGCGGGAGCGTGACGACCGCCAATGCAGCGTCACTGCTCGCGGCGGAAGAAGTCGGAGGTCTGCTCGTCGGGGGAGCGAGCCTGGATCCAACGTCGTGGGCGACGATCTGCGCTGCGGGCGTCCCTTGACTCTGCCCCTAAGTCCAGTGATACTTATGGTTTACCCCACCAGTCGTCCCCAGAACTCGACTCCTCGGCATGCGCACGTTTCTGATTACCCTGCTCGTCCTCGATAGCATCGTGCTCATCGCCGCCATTCTGATGCAGAGCGGCAAGGGAGGCGGACTCGCCGCCACGTTCGGTGGCGTGAGCAGCTCGGCTGACTCGCTCCTCGGCACCCGTCAGGCTGGGAACCTGCTCACGAAAACGAGCTGGTGGGGCGGCGGGATGTTCCTGTTCCTCTCGTTCGTGCTCTCGCTGATGTCCGCGAACTCGCGTGCGCCGCGCTCGGTGCTCGATGACCTCGCCACGCCGCAGCAGGCGCCGCAACAGGCAGCGCCGGCGCCAGCAGGTGCTGCACCGAACGCTGGTGGTGTCCAGCTCACGCCCACCACGCCCGCACCAGCTCCCACGACTCCTCCGGGCGGCACGCCCGCGCCGGTTCCGCCGGCTCCCGCGACACCGTAAGGCACAGTGCGAGAGCGCGTCACAGCGCCGGGGTTCCTCCTCCTCGAGGACGGAGCCCTTTTTCGTGGCGTCCTGCACGGTGCGTTCGTGCCCGCCGTTGCCGAGGTCGTGTTCACGACGAACATGAGCGGATACCAGGAGGTGTTCACCGATCCCTCCTATCGCGGCCAGATCGTCGTCATGACTGCGCCGATGATAGGCAATTACGGCGTGAATCCGTCGGATCCCGAGTCGGGCTCGGCTCAGGTGGCCGGCGTGGTTGTGCGCGAGATGTCACGGCACTACTCGAACTGGCGCGCCGATGGCGACCTATTGTCCTACCTCTCGGCCGCGCAAATACCGGTGCTGGAAGGTGTTGACACTCGGCGTCTCACGCGGCACCTGAGGTCTGTTGGCGTGATGCGCGGGGTGATCGGTTCCGGTGAGGCCCCCGACGCCGCTGCACTTGCGGCGCTGGACGCCTGCCCGTCCATGGAGGGCCTCGACCTCGCCTCCCTGGTGACGACGGCTGAGAGCTACCAGTGGGGTAACCCCCAGGCGCCGCATCACATCGTGGCGTACGACTATGGCATCAAGCGGAATATCCTTCGGCTCTTCGATGAGGCTGGTTGCCGAGTCACGGTGGTGCCAGCGCAGACGCCGGCCGAGGCAGTTATGGAAATGGGCGCGGACGGTGTGTTCCTGTCGAACGGTCCGGGCGATCCGGACGCCATCGCCTATGCGCCAGATACCATTCGCGCGCTCGCCGACGGGGAGGTCCCGATCTTCGGCATCTGCTTGGGACATCAGCTCTTGGGACTCACCTTTGGAGCGTCGACGGCGAAGATGCCGTACGGCCATCGCGGCGGAAATCATCCAGTTCGCGAGATCGAGACGGGGCGCATCCTGATCACGTCGCAGAATCACGGGTTCGCGGTGCAGGGGTCGGAGGAGTCGATTCCCGGGGCGCCCGCGCTGGAAGTCACCCATGTGAACCTGAACGACGGGACGGTGGAGGGACTACGCCATCGCGAGCTGCCGATCTTTGCCGTGCAGTATCACCCGGAGGCCGCGCCGGGTCCGCACGACGGCCGTCCGCTGTTCGAGCAGTTCATGGAAACCGTTCGTAAGCCACGTGGGTGAGGGGGTTTAAGCTCTTGACACACAAGAGTTAACGCGGATATGTTCGATCTGCTTCTCCCCCTCCGATGCCCGCTCCTGAGGCACTCTCATGACGAAAGCTGATCTGGTCGAAAGAGTCACCGCCCAGATTTCCCGCACGGCTGGTCCGATGATCTCGAAGAAGGACTGCGCCCGTGTGGTAGATTCGTTTCTCGACGCCATCAAGGAGGCGTTGCAGGAACAAAAGAACATCGAAGTGCGCGGGTTCGGGACGTTCAAGATTCGCCATCGCAAGACGCGGATGGCCCGGAACCCACGCACCGGCTCGCCGGTGGAAGTTTCCGCCCGGCCAGTACCCGTGTTCAAGCCGAGCAAGGAGCTCCGCGCGATGGTTGCGAACATCTCGATCGAGGAGCTCGAGCACGAGAGCGAGTACGAGGAGACGGACGTGTAACCGCTACTCGATCCTGTGTTTGGAGCCCCGGTTTCGCGCCGGGGCTTTGTATTTCCGGACGTGCCGGAACTTTCGCCGCGAGTCGCAGGTCTGTACCGTACATCATGACAGTCACCGTACTCCTCTTCGCCAGCTACGCCGACGCACTCGGTGGACCCAGCCTGGACGTCGATCTTCCGGCCGAGGCGACCGTGGCTGACCTGTTGGCGACGATACGGCGGCGGCCCGGCGCTCACGTGCTTCCTGCCCAGCCGATGGTCGCCGTGAATCAGCGCTACGCGCGGTCGGCAGCGACAATCCGCGACGGAGACGAGGTCGCGCTCATCCCTCCGGTTGCCGGCGGATGACTCCGGTCGCCCGGATCGTTCGTGAGCCGATCGACGTCGCATCGCTCGTGCGCGAGGTCACGCGGACTGCCAATGGCGCCATCGTCCTCTTCGTCGGCGTCGTGCGCGACGTGAACGATGGGCGAGGCGTGACGGGGATCGAGTACTCCGCGTACGAATCAATGGCGCTCTCGGAACTCGGTGCCATTGCTGGAGAAGCAGCACACCAGTTCGCCTCGGCAGACATCGCAATTGTGCACCGGCTCGGCGATCTCGCGCTGGAGGAGGCGAGCGTCGCCATCGCGGTGGGGCACGCGCATCGAGACGAGGCGTACGCGCTCTCGCGCTGGGTCATCGAGGAGCTCAAGCGACGGGTGCCCATCTGGAAGCGCGAGCACTACATCGACGGGACTCGCGAGTGGGTCAATGCTCACCCCGTAACGGTCGCAAATAGATGAGTACGCTCATCGACCAGTTCGGACGCACGATCGAGTATCTCCGCATCTCGGTGACGGACCGTTGCAACTTCCGCTGTCGCTACTGCATGCCGCTGGAAGGTCTGCCGTGGCTACCCAAGGCGGACATCCTGAGCTACGAGGAGATCCGCGATGTCGTGGCGCAGCTTGCCCCGATGGGGCTGCGACGCATTCGAATCACGGGTGGCGAGCCGACGATCCGCCCGCAGCTGGAGACGCTCATCGCGTTCCTGCGCGCGATCCCCGGCGTTGAGGACATCGCGCTCTCGACCAATGGCGTGAAGTTGCCGCAGCTGGCGCCGTGCCTCGCCGCGGCCGGCCTCGACCGCGTCAACATGTCGGCCGACAGTCTTCGTGCGGACCGCATCGTCGCGATCGCACGCCGTGACCTCGGCTTCGATCCGGTTGTGTCAGCGGCCGCGGCAGAAGCAGCGGGCCTTGGACCGATCAAGATCAACGTGGTCGTCATGCGCGGCGTGAATGATGACGAGGTTGTGGACTTCGCGCGCCTCACGCTCGAGCATCCGTGGCATGTGCGCTTCATCGAGCTCATGCCCGTCGGCTCGCTCGAGGCCATGACGGAGGAGCACGTGGTCCCCAGTGACGAGCTCTTGTCGCGCATCAGCGACGCGCTCGGCGCGCTGTCCGCCGGTGGCGGTCCGGCGCGGGGCAATGGGCCGGCGCAGTACTACCAACTGGATGCAGCCGCCGCCAGCATCGGCGTCATCACTCCGATGACGCACACCTACTGCGGCAGTTGCAACCGCGTGCGCCTCACCGCAGACGGTCGTCTCAGGACCTGCCTATTCGGCGATCACGAGGTGGACCTGCGCAGTCCGCTCCGCGCCGGCGATCCCCTCGCGCCATTCGTCCGGCAGGCGATGGCCGAAAAACCGGAAGCGCATGCGCTGCTGTCGCGACGCGTGGGAGGATTGCGCGCGTTGTCCGAGGTCGGGGGATAGCTTCGAGGCGTCGCCGCGATAGTTTTCGGCGATACCACTTCACCCTCAGACATCCGTTCTCATGGTCAATAAGATCACCGTCGTCGGCGCCGGTCATGTCGGTGCCACGACTGCGCAGCGTGTCGCCGAGAAGGAGTTGGCGCGCACCGTCGTCATGGTGGACGTCGCCGAGGGCACGCCGCAGGGCAAGGGACTCGACCAGTGGCAGAGCGCGCCGATCGAGCTGTACGACACGCGCATCATCGGCACCAACGGCTACGAGGAGACGAAGCACTCCGACATCGTCATCATCACCGCCGGCATCGCACGCAAGCCGGGCATGTCCCGCGACGACCTGCTCAACACGAATGCCGCGATCGTGAAGTCGGTCTCGGAGCAGATCAAGAACACGTCGCCGGAAGCGATCGTGATCGTGGTCAGCAACCCGCTCGACGTGATGTGCTGGGTCGCCAAGGAGGCCACCGGATTCCCACGCGAGCGCGTGTTGGGCATGGCAGGCGTGCTGGACACCGCGCGCTACCGCGCGTTCCTTGCCGAAGCACTCGACGTCTCCGTGCGCGACATCCAGGCGATGGTCCTCGGCGGCCATGGCGACACGATGGTTCCGCTGATCTCCTACACCAGCGTGAGCGGCATCCCGATCACCCAGCTCATGGACAAGGCGACGCTCGACGCGATCGTCCTGCGCACGCGTGGTGGCGGCGCCGAGATCGTGAAGCACCTGAAGACGGGCTCCGCGTACTACGCGCCGTCGGCGGGTGCCGTGCAGATGGCTGAGGCCATCGTGAACGACCAGCGACGCATCCTGCCGTGCGCCGCGTGGCTCGAGGGAGAGTACGGCATGTCCGGCCTCTACCTCGGCGTGCCGTGCAAGCTTGGCCGCCAGGGACTGATCAAGATTGTCGAAGTCGAGCTCACGGCAGATGAGAAGGCGGCGCTTGCGAGCAGTGCGGATGCCGTGCGTGAGCCGATGAGCGCGATCAAGATGTAATCGTGCTGACGTTCTACCGTTCGACAATCGGAAAGAAGGTAATCATGGCGGTGACCGGCCTCGGGCTGGTCGTCTTCGTGATCGGCCACATGGCCGGCAACCTCCAGGTATTCCTGGGACCGGCGGCGATGAATGCGTATGCCTCGTTCCTGAAGAGCACGGGCAAGCTGTTGTGGCTTGCCCGTGCCGGGCTGCTCGTCGCAGTGCTGCTGCACATCCTGATGGCGTGGCAGCTCACGCGCATCGCGGCGGCGGCGCGACCGGTGGCGTATGAGTCGCGCCGACCGCAGGTGAGCACGCTCGCATCGCGCACCATGCGATGGGGGGGTGTGCTCATCCTCGTGTTCATCGTCTTCCACATCC
>JBKJMP010000167.1:0-3062 GCA_046596395.1 Gemmatimonadaceae bacterium | reverse complement strand
ATCTGTTCTACTTGCTGCAGAACCCAGGTATCGAACCCGCGCACGTTTCTGTCGAGTACCTGCGCCCCGCACCACTGCCGCCGGTTGTCAAGAGCTATGTCGTGGCTCCCACGAGTCGATTCAATGTGTGGGTCGATCAGCAAGGGCCAGAACTCGTGTCGACCGATGTCTCGGCGATCATTACCTCTAGCCAGCCTATTGTCGTGGAGCGGGCGATGTACTTGAGTGCTGGGGATGTGCCGTTTGCGGCGGGGCACGCAACGGCCGCTGTGTCGGCGCCCTCTACGAACTGGTTCTTCGCGGAGGGAGCGACTGGTGCCTACTTCGATCTGTTCCTCTTGCTTGCGAATCCGCTGTCTGGCTCGGCAAGTGTCTCTGTGCGTTACCTGCTGCCCGACGGGGCGACGATTACCAAGAGCTACGAAGTCGCCGGCAAGAGCCGTGCGACCATTTGGGTGGACCATGAGGACCAGCGGCTGACGAACACCGCAGTGTCAGTCACCGTGGAGGCATCAGCGCCGCTCATCGCCGAACGCGCGATGTGGTGGCCTGGGCCGGACGCTTCTGCGTGGACGGAAGCGCACAACTCGGCAGGCGGTACGGCTACCGGGGTCTTATGGGGCGTGGCCGGCGGAGAAGTGGGTAACGTTGGTAACATCCAGACGTATCTCCTCGTCGCCAACACCTCGTCGTTCGATGGAACCGTGGCGGTAACGGTGCAGTTCGAAGACGGGACAGTTGCAGTTCGGTCGTTCCCGGTGCTCGCGACGAGCCGATTCAACGTCGACGTCGGCCGGGAATTTCCGGAGGCGCGGGATAGACGGTTTGCAGCATTGGTGGAGAGCACGGGTGAGGTTCCGGCCGAGATCGTCGTGGAGCGTGCAATGTATTCGGATGCGTTGAACGTGCCGTGGGCCGCGGGGACCAGTGCGCTGGCGATCCGCCTGAGGTGAAGCCAGGCGGCCATTACACAGGTCGGGCGTCAGATGAACTGCCGGCGAGCTTGATTCGGTGTCGGTCACAAGAATTGTTCCTAGCTGTGGGTATGCGGGCGAGCGACTATTGATCCGGCGAGGGGAATTGGCCGAGCTGCGCAGTTGCTCTACGGGCCGCACTGTGTGTGACGGTCTGAGGGCTCTTACTGCCGCCGACGGACGAGCTCATGAAGCGGCGTTGCGTTAGCCTCGTGGCCTCAGTGTGACGTTGTGATGATCCCGACGCGTGCCCTTGCTCGCAGCGGACTGCGTGCGCTGGTTGTACTCAGCGCATGCGCGCTCCCAACGCTGCTCGGTGCCGAGCTCGCGTCGGCGCAGCCGGCACCTGCGACCACGCTCTTTGACCAGATCAGCAGCCCCGGGCGTGACGTCCGCCCCCGGCCAGCCGATGCCGTTCGCCGCACATATGTGCGACCTCGGCGGGGTAGGCTGCGTGTGCCTGGCGCGCCGACCCACGATCGCGTAGCCCTGACGTTGCCGGACGGTCGGCAGATCGTGGTGCTGCGGGCGAACGCGCGCCGTCTCGACCGGGACGGCGCCTACTGGTCGGGCCGAATACAAGACACGATGGACGGACACGCAGCCTTCGTGGCTCGCGGCGACGTCCTGGTGGGCACGATCGAGCTGGACGGGCGCACTTACCTGCTTCAGCCGCAACCCGGCGGCACCCATACACTCGACGAGATGGGCTCTGGCGCTCGCACCGTCTGCGGTGGCCCGAAGGTGCATCCGTCTGCCGCAGCGTCGGGGGGTGACGCGGCGGCCGCGCTGGTGGCTTCAGCCTCCAGCCCCGCGTCAAGCGGTCCCGGCCTGACCGTCCCCGTCGCAGGTCCCATCATCGACTTGCTCGTCGTGTACACGGCGGACGCACGCGTCAATGCCGGTGGCGACGAGGGCATCGCGGCGACCATCGACCTCGCGGTCGAGGCGACGAACGAGGCCCTCGCGAACAGCCGCGTCCCAGGAGCGGTCCGCCTCGTCGCGCGCCGGGAAGTGGCCTACGCGGAATCACGCACCATGGATCGCGACCTCGATCACCTGACCGACGAGCGGGACGGCGTGCTGGATGAGGTCCACGCGCTGCGGGATGCTGTGGGCGCGGACCTCGTCAGCCTCATCGTCGATCGCAATGACCACGGCTACGACGGACTCGCGTGGGTGATGCAGCAGCCGGACGCGAACTTCGCGTCGCTCGGCTTCAACGTCGTGCTGCGACGGACGGTCGCCTCCTACACGCTCGCGCACGAAATCGGACACAACCTCGGGCTGAGCCACGACCGCGCCAATGCCCCCGCCCCGGGCGCCTTTCCATATGCGTACGGCTACCGCGACCCGCCGCACTTCCGGGACGTCATGTCCTACGCCTGCTCGGGGGCGCCGTGTCCGCTGATCGCGCACTACTCGAACCCCGACGTCCAGTATGCCGGGCGCCCGACCGGGCGCATCGGCTCCGAGGACAACGCCCGCGCCTTACGAGTCACGATGCCCGTAGCCGCCCTATTTCGTGGCGCTACCGCTCCTGTCCTGACATCAGTCGCACCTACGACGGTGCCCACCCTGGGCGGTGTACGGATCACTCTCCGTGGGGCACGTCTATCGGGCGTGACCACCGTCACCGTGGGTGCGCTCGAAGCTAGTGATCTCCTCGTGATTGCGCCAGATACGCTCTCCGTCGTCGTCCCGCGGGCGCCGCAGGGCAGGGCGACGGTCACCTTGGGTGACGCCGATCGACACGAGACCGTCTTACGTGACGCACTCACATACGTGCCGTCGGCCGCCGATCAGGATGGCGACGGACTGGAGAGCGAGTGGGAAGTGGCGATGGGGCTGGACCCAGCCGATGACGTTGGATCGCAAGGTGCGAGTGGTGACCCTGACGGCGACACCGTGACCAACCTGGCCGAACGAACGCATCACGGCCACCCGCGCGGATCGAGCTCAGTACTCTTCGCCGAGGGCGCCTCCAGCGATTTCTTCAGCACACAGTTCGCCCTGTTCAACCCGGGGCCGACGACGACCGGTGCTGTGGTGCGCTTTATCAGGGCTGATGGAGCGATCCGATCCACG